>DATLGF010000127.1:0-2151 GCA_035540575.1 Noviherbaspirillum sp. | reverse complement strand
CAAACATGCAGATGCACGCCGCGCTGGCGTCCTGCCTGGAGCTGGCGCGCAAGCTGCGCCGCAGCTCGGTGGCCGTGGGCGTCGAGTCGCGCGAGGACTGGGCGCTGCTGCGCGAGCTCGGCTGCACCTATGCGCAAGGCTGGTTCATTGCCGCGCCGATGGAAGCCCCGGCGCTTCCGGCCTGGAGCGCACAATGGTCGCAGTTCTTCCGAACGGCGCTAAACTGAACGCTTTGCCGTCGAAGGCTGTGTCACAGCGCAGCTTGCCGCCATGAAGTTTGCTCATCTGATAGAAATCAACGACCCGCGCAATCCCCTGATCGACCCGCTCTCCCGCTCCCAGCTCTGGCGCGGCCTGGTGCTGCGCGCGACACAGCCCGAAGCCTTCGTCCCGCAACTTGACCGTTGTACGCTCCTCGAGCAGTCCGGCCTGCACCTGGTACGCGAGCTGCAGTATGGCGATATCGTCTTGCGCGACAACGTGCGCTTCCTGCCGCAGCAGCAGGTGATCTATGAAGTGCCGGCGCAGGAGGGCTTGCCGCCGTCGCGCCTGACAATGACGATCGAGGAGCCGGAAAGCGGGGCGCTGTTCGTGCGCTTCGAATACGAAACGGAATCGAGCGCCGAGCAGGATGCGGTCAGCGCGATGTATGACGATTTCCGGCGCTCGGCATACAAGGAATCCGACCTCGACACGGTGCGCGGCATCCGGGAACTGGCCGACGCAGGGCGTCTCGGCCAGTAGGCTGCACCTAACGGATCGACCCGCCCCCTTTTTCCGCGCCGTAGCGCACCGCGTCTCTGACCTGCTCCCAGCTGCTGCCCGGGTTGCGCGCTTCCCAGTCGCTGCGCATCCGCGGCTCGGCATCTTCCCAACGGTAGTTCCGGAATCCATGGCTGCCGCCCATCAAGGCGCCATAACGGTAGGCGGCGTCATAGTCCTCGTAGCGCCGTCCCGTGCGACCGTAAACGTTCTCCCAGTGGGTGCGGTAATCGGCGTCGTCGGCACTGGCGACGGTGTCGCCGAAATCGTCCGCGCGGGCGGCCGCTCGCGCGCTTCGGGCATTCGCCTCCTGCGCCGCACCTCCGGCCGGCCGCCGCCGGATCACGTGCAGTCCGGCGTCGCTGCGCGAAGCGGGGCCCGCTCCCGCCGGTCCAGCCTGCGGGTCGGCGCTCGCGGCCGCATGGCGCATACGCTCGGCGCGACTTTGCTCTCCCGTGTAGTGCGGCGCACTTTCCTCAAACCCGCTCCAGCCCTCGCGGCGCCAATGCTCGGAACGTTTGTCGAGATCGACCGGGTTATGGCGCCGCAGGATCGCGAGCGCCATCTCGAGCTGATCGTCGCGGTCCGCGTGCACCGTTACGAGGGAGCTGCCGCGCCGGATTGCCTCGGCATACATATCGCGCCGGAAGCGCCCTTCCTCTTCCTCCGTGTCCTCCATGCCGAACAATGACCGGAAGAAATGTCCGATGCCGTGGGCGTGACCACCGGTCTGCTCGTCCACGCTGCTGGCGCGGTCGACTCCGGTACTGTCGGCATGCGGATTGAGCTGCACGTCAGTGCGTGAAAAGCCCGCCAGCAGCAATTCCTTCATCGTCGCTTCAGCGTCGTTGTAATCGTCGTACACAGCAATGATCGTGTTCTGCATTTCCAGCGCTCCATGAAAAACCCTGTCGGCTGCAAGCGGCATGCCGGCAATAGTCATCTCTTGCAGGAGACGTGCCAGTCCCGAGCGCGGGTGCTCGCACGGCGCGTGCGCGCCGTGCGACCGTGCAGGCGGCGAATTTTTCATGCCGCTGACGCAGGCCGGTGTGTGGCAGTTCTGCAAGAACTATTCGTGCAACGGCTGCTCTCAATTTGCATACCGCACGCTTTTTCTAGGAGGAGGGAGCCATGGCCACCATCATTGCAGGACGCTTCCAGCAGCAGATCGAGGCGGAACACATGATCGCCGAGTTGCTGCGCGAGGGATTTTCGCGCCAGAACATCGCAACGTTCTACTTGAACCCGGCCGGCCAGCACGCCACCTATGAGCTCGGTGGTGACCATGACAAATCCGCAGGGGCCAAGCACTCCGGCGTGGGCGTCGCGGCGGGCGTTGCCACCGGTGCAGTGATTGGCATCGCCGCCACGCCCGCCTTGGGGCCCCTC
>DATLGF010000126.1:0-6508 GCA_035540575.1 Noviherbaspirillum sp. | reverse complement strand
AACATCAACCATCCCGAAACCGAGCCGATGGCGATCGGCCGCAACTTCCTCGTCAAGATCAACGCGAACATCGGCAACTCCGCCGTCACCAGCTCGATCGGCGAGGAGGTCGAGAAGATGACCTGGGCGATCCGCTGGGGCGCGGACACCGTGATGGACCTGTCGACCGGCCGGCACATCCACGAGACCCGCGAGTGGATCATCCGCAACAGCCCGGTGCCGATCGGCACGGTGCCGATCTACCAGGCGCTGGAAAAGGTGCACGGAAAGGCAGAGGAGCTGACCTGGGAAATCTTCCGCGACACGCTGATCGAACAGGCCGAGCAGGGCGTCGACTACTTCACGATTCACGCTGGCGTACGCCTGCAGTACGTACCGCTGACGGCCAAGCGCATGACCGGCATCGTCTCGCGCGGCGGCTCGATCATGGCCAAGTGGTGCCTCGCGCATCACAAGGAATCCTTCCTGTACGAGCATTTCGAAGAGATCTGCGAAATCATGAAGGCCTACGACGTGTCGTTCTCGCTTGGCGACGGCCTGCGTCCAGGCTCGATCTACGACGCGAACGACGAAGCGCAGCTGGGCGAGCTGAAGACGCTGGGCGAGCTGACGCAGATCGCCTGGAAGCACGACGTGCAGGTGATGATCGAGGGCCCCGGCCACGTGCCGATGCACCTGATCAAGGAAAACATGGATATCCAGCTCGAGCAGTGCAAGGAAGCGCCGTTCTATACGCTGGGTCCCTTGACCACCGATATCGCCCCGGGCTACGACCACATCACGTCCGGCATCGGCGCAGCGATGATCGGCTGGTACGGCACGGCGATGCTGTGCTACGTGACGCCGAAGGAGCATCTGGGCCTGCCGAACAAGGACGATGTGAAGGAAGGCATCATCACCTACAAGCTGGCCGCGCACGCCGCCGACCTGGCAAAGGGCCATCCCGGCGCGCAGGTGCGCGACAACGCGCTGTCGAAGGCGCGCTTCGAGTTCCGCTGGGAAGACCAGTTCAATCTCGGGCTGGATCCGGACAAGGCGCGCGAATTCCACGACGAGACGCTGCCGAAGGATTCGGCCAAGGTCGCGCATTTCTGCTCGATGTGCGGGCCGCATTTCTGTTCGATGAAGATCACCCAGGACGTGCGCGATTTTGCGGCTTCCCAGGGCATTTCGGAAGATGATGCGCTGAAGAAGGGAATGGAAGTGAAGGCGGTGGAGTTCGTGAAATCCGGCGCCGAACTGTATCGCAAGCAATGACGATGGAAATCGAATTGAACGGCGCGCCGCATCCGGTAGCCGAAAACCTCAACGTGCAGGACTTGATCGCCTCGCTGGAATTGACTGGCAAGTCGCTGGCTGTGGCGATCAACCGCGAGGTGGTGCCGCGCCAGCGCTGGGCCGAGCGTGTGCTGCAGGCAGGCGACAAGGTGGACGTCGTCAAGGCAATCGGCGGCGGTTGAACGTCCTATCTAGAGCTCCTTCCTCCTGAAAGGGGGAATGGAGTCTTCCAATGGAAGAGTAAAGGGATCCCATGAGCGACCAAAGCACACCAGACCAAGGCTTGACCATCGCCGGCAAGACCTACCGTTCCCGACTCCTGGTCGGCAGCGGCAAGTACAAGGACCTCGAACAGACGCGGCTGGCGACCGAAGCGAGCGACGCCGAGATCATCACGGTGGCGATTCGTCGCGTGAACATCGGCCAGGACCCGAACGCGCCCAACCTGCTCGATGTGGTGCCGCCTTCGCACTACACGATCCTGCCCAATACCGCCGGCTGCTACAACGCGAAGGATGCGGTCTACACGCTGCAGCTCGCGCGCGAGCTGTTGAACGGCCACAAGCTGGTCAAGCTAGAAGTGCTGGGTGATGAGCGCACGCTGTTTCCGAACATGCCGGAGACATTGAAGGCTGCCGAAACGCTGGTCAACGATGGCTTCGACGTGATGGTCTACTGCAGCGACGATCCGATCCAGGCGAAGATGCTCGAAGAAATCGGCTGCGTGGCGGTGATGCCGCTGGCTTCGCTGATCGGCTCCGGCATGGGCATCCTGAATCCCTGGAACCTGTCGCTGATCATCGAGCAGGCGAAGGTGCCGGTGCTGGTCGACGCCGGTGTCGGCACCGCCTCGGACGCGGCAATCGCGATGGAGCTCGGCTGCGACGGCGTGCTGATGAATACCGCAATCGCAGGTGCGAAGGACCCGGTGCGCATGGCGCGTGCGATGAAGCTTGCTGTCGAGGCCGGCCGTGAAGCCTATCTGGCCGGGCGTATCCCGAAGCGCTTCGCCGCGTCGCCGTCGTCCCCGATGGAGGGGCGCGCGACATGACGCGCCGCTGCGTCCTGGTGTTTGCCGGCTCCGACCCGAGCGGCGGCGCCGGTCTGCAGGCCGACCTGCAGGCGATCGCGGCCCAGGGCGCCCATGCACTCACCGTCGTCACCGCCGTTACCGTGCAGGACAACGATCGGGTCTTCAGCGTCAACGCGGTGGCGGCCGAGCTGGTCACGCGGCAGGCGCAGGCTTTGATCGACAAGATCGACGTTGCCGCGGTGAAGATCGGCATTCCCGGCAGCTTGCCGAATGCGGAGGCGATTGCCGCGATAGTTGCGCACTTGCATCATCGAAATCCCGGCTTGCCCGTGGTGCTGGATACGGTCCTGGCGAGCGGCAAGGGAGATGCCTTGTCCAGCGGCGACCCGATCGATGGCGTGCGAAGCCTGCTGCCGCATGCAACGCTGGTGATGCCGAACCTGCCCGAGGCGGCGCGACTGTGTCCGGGCCAATCGGAAATCGATGTGCAGGCGCAAGCTTTGCTGCGCGCCTGCCCGAACGTATTGATCAAGGGAGGCCACGGCGGCGGGGACGAGGTGGTCAATACCTGGTTTGCGCGGGATGTGCGCCACAGCTGGCGCTGGCCTCGGCTGGCCGGCCAGTTTCACGGAACCGGCTGCACGCTCGCGTCCGCGGTCGCGGGGTTGCTGGCGCAAGGCCTGCCGATGCGCGCTGCGTTGGAAGCGGCGCAGTCATATGTCCATCAAACGCTTGTCGCTGCCTATGCGATCGCGCCTGGCCAGCGCATTCCGCAGCGGAGTCCAACTTCAAGGGAAATTCAATGAAAGGCTTATATCTCGTTACGCCCGACTGGGACGACACCGAACGCATGATTGCTGCCACAGAGGCGGGATTGCGGGGTGGGGCGATACTCGTGCAATACCGTCACAAGACAGCGCAGCCCACGTTGCGCAAACAGCAGGCCGAGGCCCTGCTCGCACTGTGCCGTCGATATGAAAAACCGTTCATCGTGAATGATTACGTCGAACTCGGTATGGAAATCGGCGCCGACGGCGTTCATGTCGGCGGAACGGACATGGACGTCTCGAAGGTGCGCGCCTTGCTCGGACCGGACCGCATCGTAGGTGCCTCCTGCTACGGGAGTCTTGAACTGGCGCGTCGCGCGCATGCGGCAGGGGCGAGTTACGTGGCCTTCGGCGGTTTTTATCCTTCGCGCGTAAAAAAGTATGAAGTAACAACATCTCCAACCATCGTTCAGGAATCCAAGGCGGAATTGACACTGCCCGTCGTCGTCATCGGCGGCATGACCAGCGAGAATGCGCGCCCTCTTGTCAAACATGGAACAGATATGGTCGCGGTCATCAGCAGTGTTTACATGTCTGAAGACCCGGAGAAAGCGGCGCGTGCGTTTTCTGAACTTTTTGTTTGAAGATTTCGGAAATCATTGATGCGCTTCAAACTGGAATTCAACAAGTGTTAACGCTTACTGGTAGAATCAAAAAAATTCGAAGTTGCAACAGTAAACGACAACACCAGGAGAATATCCATGTCGAATCTCGGTTCTGCAAAAGCGGCGATCAAGGCTGAACTGCAACACGCCCGCGAAGGCGTCGCTTATTATCAGTCGCTGGTGACGGCGCTCGAAGAAGCATTAAACCGTCTGGACAGCGTCGGCCCTGAAACCGCAAAGGCACCGGGACGCAAGGGCGCCGCGACGGCGGTGACGGCTGTGAAGGCCACGCGCGGGCGCCGCGGCCGCAAGCCGCGCATTGAAACGGGCGCCGCGCAGGAAGGAGAACTGCCCGGCACCCGCAAGGAATTCTGGACCGACCTGGTCGACGCTCAGCCGAAGTCCGCTGTCGAAGTTGTGAACGCCGCCGTTGAAAAACTCGACTTCACGCCGACGCGCGAACAGGTGAAGAAGCTTGCGCAGCGTGCCACCTATGCGTTGAACACGATGGTCAAGAGCGGAGAAATCTCCGATTCCGGCAGCGGCCGCGCCCGCCGCTTCTTCCGGGCGCAATAACGCGTCACCTGCATCCGGCGCGCCTCCCCTGGAGGACTATAATCGCCGGATGCAGAATCTCCTCCACAATCTCAATCCCGAACAACTCGCCGCCGTCACCCTTCCCGCACAATCGGCCCTGATCCTGGCCGGGGCGGGCTCAGGCAAGACGCGCGTGCTCACTACGCGCATCGCATGGCTGATCCAGACCGGCCAGGTGTCGCCGGCCGGCGTGCTTGCAGTCACGTTTACCAATAAGGCCGCGAAGGAAATGCTGTCGCGCCTTGCGGCAATGTTGCCGATCAATACACGCGGGATGTGGATCGGCACCTTTCATGGCTTGTGCAACCGTCTTCTGCGCGCGCATTATCGCGATGCCGGGCTTCCGCAGACATTCCAGATTCTCGATTCCACCGACCAGCTTTCAGCTATCAAGCGTCTGTTGAAGACCTTGAATGTGGACGATGAAAAGTACCCGCCTCGCAACCTGATGTATTTCATAAACAATGCGAAGGAGCAGGGGCTGCGCGCACACGATGTGGAGGCCTACGATGATTACAACCGGCGATTCGTCGAGTTGTACGAGGCGTATGACCATCAGTGCCAGCGCGAAGGCGTCGTCGATTTCGCCGAGCTGTTGTTGCGGACGTATGAACTGCTGATGCGCAACCAGCCGTTGCGTGAACATTACCAGGCGCGTTTCAAACACATCCTCGTCGACGAATTTCAGGATACCAACGACCTGCAATACAAATGGCTGAAGCTGATGGCCGGTAGCGGCAACGCCGTCTTTGCAGTGGGCGACGACGATCAGAGCATCTACGCGTTTCGCGGCGCCAATGTCGGCAACATGGTCGCCTTCGAGCGTGAATTCCATGTCAAGAACCTGATCAAGCTCGAGCAGAACTACCGCTCGCACGGCCATATTCTCGATGCCGCCAATATCCTCATTTCGCATAACAGCAGGCGCCTGGGCAAGAACCTGCGCACCGATGCCGGGCACGGAGAACCGGTGCGCGTGTATGAGGCCAGCAGCGACATCCAGGAAGCGCAGTGGGTGATCGAGGAGGCGAAGAACCTGATCAATGAAGGGGCCGCGCGCAGCGAAATCGCGATCCTCTATCGTTCGAATGCCCAGTCGCGGGTGATCGAACATGCGCTGTTCACCGCGGGCATTCCGTATCGCGTCTACGGCGGGCAGCGCTTCTTCGAGCGCGCTGAAATCAAGCACGCGATCGCCTATTTGCAATTGATGGACAACCCGCACAACGATTCGGCGTTCCTGCGCGTGGTGAATTTCCCGGCGCGCGGCATCGGCGCCCGCTCGATAGAACAATTGCAGGATGCGGCGCGCACGCATGGCCTGTCGCTCTATGCGGCGGTAGCCCACGTCGGCGGCAAGGCCGGCAGTACGCTCGGCAGTTTTGTCAGGCTGGTCGAGAGCATGCGCTTCGAGGCGCAGAACCTGCCGCTGCAGGAGATGGTGCAGCTGATGCTGGATATGAGCGGTCTGGTCACGCACTATCAGAATGAGAAAGAAGGCGCGGACCGTATCGAGAACCTCGAGCAGCTGGTCAGCGCCGCGATGCTGTTCGTTTCCGAGGAGGGCTACGGGATCGATGCGCCGGCCTTCCTCGGTCCGCGCGCGCAGGCCTCGGCGGGGACGCTGCTTTCCGGCGGCGATGAAGTGCTCGACGCCGACGCGCCGCTGCCGACCGTGATGTCGGCGCTGTCCGCCTTCCTCTCGCACGCGTCGCTGGAAGCCGGCGACAACCAGGCCCAGGCCGGGCAGGATGCGCTGCAATTGATGACTGTGCATTCGGCCAAGGGGCTGGAGTTCGATGCGGTATTCATCACCGGCCTGGAAGAAGGACTGTTCCCGCACGATAACAGCGCGCAGGAAGAGGGCGGGCTGGAGGAAGAGCGCCGGCTGATGTACGTGGCGATCACGCGCGCGCGCAAGCGCCTCTACATGAGCTTGTCGCAAACACGCATGCTGCACGGCCAGACCCGCTACAACATGAAGTCGCGTTTCCTCGACGAGCTGCCTGAAGGCTCGCTGAAGTGGCTCTCGCCGCGCGTACAGCCGCACTGGTTCGGGTCACGCAAGTCGGCATGGGACGACGCCGTCGATGTTGAAGCCAACACGATCGCCCAGACTTTCGCGCGCAAGGACGCATCGGGATGGCGCGCCGGCCAGACCGTTTCAC
>DATLGF010000125.1:0-4936 GCA_035540575.1 Noviherbaspirillum sp. | reverse complement strand
GCCAAACTATTTCCAACGATTGTTCTTGTCGAACGTGGCTATGATTGCAATCTGCAAAGCGTAGGCATGCAGAGGCGGCACGGTCGGCAAGGCGCCTACCGCATATCGCGGGGCGGGCGCAATCGTTCGCGTCTTGCCGGTGTTGGGTATACGCCATAGTTTCATCGCGGAACATGTTGGGTATAATCGCGCCCGTCCGGTGCGGCTCACAAGGCCTCACTCACTATTACAAAAAGTTTTCACCAGAGACACGCCAGGAGACACGACTCATGCGCAACACTCCCTTCACCGCCATCCCTCGCATTGCGGCAAATCTTTCCAGGTAACCATCGTTGATTGCAGGCGGCACCCCGGGCGGTGCCGCTTTTGTTATACGGCGCACGCATGCCTCCGACACGCATCGGCGGCAGCGGACATGCGTCAACTGCATTAAACGACCTTATAGAGAGTAGGCAACTATGGATATCCTTATCCAACAAATCATCAATGGATTAGTGCTGGGCAGCATGTATGCGCTGATCGCGCTCGGTTACACGATGGTGTACGGCGTGCTTAACCTGATCAACTTCGCGCATGGCGACGTGTTGATGATTGGTGCGATGGTCGGGATCATGATCCTGAAGGTGCTGCAGAACGTGGCACCCGAGCTTCCCGGCGTGGTGAAGCTGGCGATCGCGATCCTCGGTGCGATCCCGGTGTGCGCGATGGTCAACGTGATCATCGAACGCGTGGCCTACCGCCGCCTGCGCAATGCGCCGCGACTGGCTCCACTGATCACGGCCATCGGCGTGTCCATCCTGCTGCAGACCTTCGCGATGCTGATCTGGGGCCGCAGCCCGATTCCGTTCCCGCAAGTCATGCCATCCGAACCGTTCCACGTGTTCGGCGCGCTGATCTCACCGACGCAGGTGATGCTGCTGGTGCTGGCGATGATTTCGATGGCGCTCCTGGTGCTGCTCGTCGAGAAGACCAAGATGGGCCGCGCAATGCGCGCCACCGCCGAAAACCCGCGCGTGGCGGGCCTGATGGGCGTGGACGCGAACAAGGTCATTGTCGCGACCTTTGCGATCGGTGCGGCGCTGGCCGCGGTGGCCGGCGTGATGTGGGGCGCCAACTATGCGACCGCGCAGTTCGCAATGGGCTTCATCCCCGGGCTGAAGGCGTTCTCCGCAGCGGTGCTGGGCGGTATCGGAAATATCTACGGCGCGATGGTCGGCGGCATCCTGCTCGGCCTGATCGAGGCGCTCGGCGCCGGCTACATCGGCGACCTGACCGGCGGCTTCCTCGGCAGCCATTACCAGGACATCTTTGCATTCATCGTACTGATCATCGTGCTTACGCTGCGGCCGTCCGGCATCATGGGCGAACGCGTTGCGGATCGCGCCTGACGCGACAGGAAAAGGAGAGAACCATGTCCGCACTATTCGACGTCAAACACAATCCGCAGAAGGCCTACATCAGCTTCACGATCCTCGCGATCGTGCTGATCGCCTTCCCGTTCGTGGCCGCGCCGTTCGGTAACTCCTGGGTCCGCATCGCCGACCTCGCGCTGCTGTACATCCTGCTGGCGCTCGGCCTGAACATCGTGGTCGGTTTTGCCGGCCTGCTGGACCTCGGTTACATCGCGTTCTACGCGATGGGCGCCTACATGACCGGTCTTCTGGCTTCTCCGCAGATGGCCGCGGTGATCGAGTCCTTCCTCTACAACTACCCGGCCGTCGGCGAGTTCCTGGTCTGGTTGCTTGGCGAGGAAATCCGCCAGAACGGGATACACCTCTCGGTCTGGGTGATCGTGCCGCTCGGTGCCTTTCTCGCGGCGATACTGGGTGCGCTGCTGGGAGCGCCGTGCCTGAAGCTGCGCGGCGACTACCTCGCCATCGTCACGCTGGGCTTTGGCGAAATCATCCGCATCTTCCTGAACAACCTGAACGGCCCGGTCAACATCACCAACGGCCCGCAGGGCATCAACATGATCGAGCCGATCCGCGTGTTCGGGGTGAACCTCGCCGGCGAGCCGGGCTCGCGCGCGACCGTCTACATCGGCAATTTTTCGATGCCTTCGGTGAATGCGTACTACTTCCTGTTCCTGTTCCTCGTCGTGCTCACGGTGATCATCTGCGTGCGCCTGCAGAACTCGCGCCTGGGCCGTGCATGGGTGGCGATTCGCGAAGATGAGATCGCCGCCAAGGCGATGGGCATCAATACCCGCAACGTCAAGCTGCTGGCCTTCGCAATGGGGGCATCGTTCGGTGGCGTGGCCGGTGCGATGTTCGCGTCGTTCCAAGGCTTCGTCTCGCCGGAATCGTTCACGCTGATGGAATCGATCGCCGTGCTCGCGATGGTCGTGCTGGGAGGAATCGGCCACATCCCGGGCGTGATCCTGGGCGGGGTGATCCTCGCTTCGCTGCCGGAAGTGTTGCGCCATATCGTCGAACCGGTGCAGCGCACCTTGTTCGGCCAGGTGCTGGTCGACGCCGAAGTGATGCGTCAGCTGCTCTACGGCCTGGCGATGGTCGTGATCATGCTGTACCGACCGGCCGGCCTGTGGCCCTCGCCCAGGCATGAGGACCGCATGGACGCGAATGCGCCCAAGCGTCACGACGAAAAGGAACCCGCGGCCCTCGCTGCATAAGGATCACTGCAATGAGCGAACAAATCATTCTCAATATCGCAGGCGTCAACAAGCGCTTCGGCGGTCTGCAGGCGCTCTCCGAGGTAAGCGTCAAGATCATGCGCGGCCAGATCTACGGGCTGATCGGCCCCAATGGCGCCGGCAAGACCACCTTCTTCAACGTCATCACGGGCCTGTACCAACCCGATTCGGGCAGCTTCGAACTGGCCGGCAAGCCGTACTCGCCGTCGGCCCCGCATGAAGTGGCCAAGGCCGGGATCGCGCGTACCTTCCAGAACATCCGGCTGTTCGGCGAGATGTCGGCGCTGGAGAACGTGATGGTGGGCCGGCACGTGCGCACCAAGCAGGGCGTGCTCGGCGCGGTGCTGCACCACAAGGCCGCGCGCGAGGAAGAAGCCGGTATCCGCAAGCGCGCGATGGAGCTGCTGGACTTTGTCGGCATCGCGCACTTCGCCCACCGCACCTCCCGGCATCTGTCCTATGGCGACCAGCGCCGCCTGGAGATTGCGCGCGCGCTGGCGACCGATCCGCAGCTGCTTGCGCTGGACGAGCCGGCCGCCGGCATGAACGCGACCGAGAAGCTCGCGCTGCGCGAGCTGCTGGTCAAGATCAAGGACGAAGGCAAGACCATCCTATTGATCGAACACGACGTGAAGCTGGTGATGGGACTGTGCGACCGCATCACCGTGCTGGACTACGGCAAGCCGATTGCAGAAGGCCTGCCGGCCGAGGTGCAGAAGAACCCGGCGGTGATCGAGGCATATCTGGGAGGTGCCCACTAATGAGTCAGAACGTATTGAAGATCAGCGGCCTGAAGATCGCTTACGGCGGCATCCAGGCGGTCAAGGGCATCGACCTCGAAGTCAACGAGGGCGAACTGGTGACCCTGATCGGCGCCAACGGCGCAGGCAAGACCACGACGCTCAAGGCAATTACCAGTACGCTTCCGGGCTGCAAGGTCGAAGGCGAGATCCGCTATGTGGGCGAGCCGATCCAGGGAGCGGACTCGTTCAAGCTGGTCAAGCGTCATCTGGCGATGGTGCCGGAAGGTCGCGGCGTGTTTACCCGCATGACCATCCTTGAGAATCTCCAGATGGGCGCCTACATCCGCAACGACAAGGGTGGCATCGAGGCTGACATCGACAAGTGGTTCGGCGTGTTCCCGCGCCTGAAGGAGCGTTCCTCGCAACTGGCCGGCACGCTGTCCGGCGGCGAGCAGCAGATGCTGGCGATGGCACGCGCGCTGATGAGCCATCCGAAGCTTCTGCTGCTGGACGAGCCTTCAATGGGTCTGTCGCCGATCATGGTCGAGAAGATTTTCGAGGTTGTGCGCGCGGTATCCGCCCAGGGGGTCACAATTCTGCTGGTCGAACAGAACGCGAAGCTGGCTCTTCAGGCTGCCCACCGCGGCTACGTGATGGACTCCGGTCTGATCACGATGACCGGCGACGCCAAGGACATGCTGCACGATCCGAAGGTGCGCGAGGCCTATCTCGGCGAGGGCTGATCGGCTACCGACAGTGCCGCCCCGTTCGCGCTGCGACGGGGCGGCTCTGCTTTTCAAGGGGGCAAAGCATGCGTCTTTGCCCGGTGGCATAATCGACGCCTCCTTCACTGCATCCCTTCGAGGCCATTCATGTCGTACGTGATCAACCCGCCCTCCGTTCCCGCCGTGCCTGTCGCAGGCAGCGATCAGCTCTTTCCGGTTCACCGCATCTACTGCGTCGGACGCAACTATGCCGAGCACGCGAAGGAAATGGGCGCGACCGGCCGCGAGGCGCCGTTCTTCTTCATGAAACCGGGTGACGCGGTGCTGCCGGTTGCGGAAGGAGCGATCGGGGAACTGCCTTATCCGGGCCAGACTGCCGACGTGCATCACGAGATCGAGCTGGTAGTCGCGATCGGCAAGGGCGGACGCGACATTCCGGCCGCGCAGGCGCTTGATCATGTATGGGGATATGCGATCGGCCTCGACATGACGCGGCGCGACCTGCAGGCCGAGGCCAAGAAGCATGGACGCCCGTGGTGCACGGCGAAAGGGTTCGACCATTCCGCACCGATCGGGCCGATTCATCCTGCTGCAGCGCTTGGCGATCCGGCGGAGGCGCAGATCCGTCTCGAGGTAAACGGCGCGCCGCGCCAGAACAGCGTCGTGGGGAAAATGATCTGGAACATTGCCGAGACCATCGAGCATCTGTCGAAGTATTTCGAGCTGCAGCCCGGCGACCTGATCTTCACCGGCACGCCCGAAGGCGTCGCAGCGGTGCAGCGCGGCGATGTGCTGGAGGGCTCGGTGTCAAATCT
>DATLGF010000124.1:0-4294 GCA_035540575.1 Noviherbaspirillum sp. | reverse complement strand
CTGCAGCCAGGACGCCTTCATCTCGCCGCCCAGCTTCTCCGAGAGCGCCGCCTCGTCCGCCTGCGCCTCGGCGAGCTGCTGCGCGTACTGCTCCTGATTCAGCCGCGCGGCCTGCTCCTTCAGCTGCAGCTCCATGATGCGTTCGCGCAGCGGCTGCAGCGAGCGCTCTGCCTGCATCCGGGCTTCCTCGGCATGGCGCAGCTTCTGGGTCAGCTGGTCGAGCTCGTGGCGGGCATCGGCCAGCGCGCGCTCCTGCTCACTGCGCTTTTCCAGCAGCGCCTGCAAGCCGGCCTGGGCCGCCTGGTCGTCCAGGTTTTCGAGTTCGAGCCGACCCTGCTGCATGCTCGCGAAAAGTTGCGCGCTCTGTTCCAGCGCGGTGGCAATGCTGCGCTTCAACTCTTCGATGCGGTTGCGGTGCGCCTTCTCCGCAAATTCCGCCTCCTGGGCGGCGCGTTCGAGCTCGCGCAGGCGCAGGCGCGCCTCGTTCAACTGCTGCTCCTGGGCCAGGTAGGCGGTCTGCCCCTGCTCATGCCGTTCCTGCAGTTCGGCCAGTTCGATGTCGAGCTGCTCGAATTTCGCTTCCGATTCAACCCTGACCTGCTGCTGCTCGGCTTCGTGCGCGGCGATCTCGGCCAGATCGGCCTCGATCTGCCGGCTGCGCTGGTTGAACCGCTCCTCGACCTCGGACAGCTTCATGACCTCGATCTGCAACGCATGCACGCCCTGCGTCAGCGCGGCTACACGCTGGCGCAATTCCTGCAGCCGCTGCGTGGCTTGGCTCAGCGCGGCCTCGGAACGCACCGCCCGCGCCTTGGCCTCGTCGGCAAGCATTTGCTGTGCGCGCAGCTGCTTGGTCAGATTCTCGATCTCGTGCTGGCGCGCAAGCATACCGTCCTGCTCGGAGTCCGACGCATAGAAGCGCACGCTCGAGCGAGCAACCAGATGCCCCTGGCGCGTGAGGAACACGCCACCGGCCGGCAGCCTCGCACGTTCGGCGAAGGCCGTCGCCGCATCTTCCGCGACGAACACGTTGTGCAGCCAGTCCTGCATCAGCGCGCGCACGCCAGGATCATTGAGCTGCAACAGGCTCAGGAAGGTCTTGAGGCCGGCCGGCGCCTCGGATGCGGGCGCCGCTGTGGCATTGGGGGTGTAAAGGGCAAGCTTCGCCGGCGGCGCATCGTTGAAAAACGCCTTGGCCCAGTCGAGGTTCGACAATTCCAGCGCAGAGGTGCGCTCGCGCAGCACGGCTTCCAGCGCCGTCTCCCAGCCCTGGGCCACATCGAGCTTCTGCCACAGGCGCGGCAGCTCGCCAAGTTCGTGCTTCTGCAGCCAGGGCTGAACCTTGCCCTGGGTCTGCACATTTTCCTGCAGCTGCCTCAGGGCACTCAGGCGCGCTTCCAGCTGGGCGTTGGCGGCCGTTTCCGCATTGAGCTGCTGCTGGGCGCCGCGCCGCTCTTCTTCCAGCTTCGGCTGCTGCTCCTGCGCTTCCTCCAGCTGCATCCGCGCCTCTTCCAGAGCCGCCTGCTTCTCTTCCAGCTGCATCTTCAGATTGGACAGGTGCGCGCTGTCCGGCAGCGTCATGCCGCTCTTTTCCTGCGCCAGGCGCTCGCGGCGGGCGGCCAGATTGGAGAGGATGTTCGACGCGTTGCGCTGGTGTGCGGACTCCAGCTCGATCTGCTGCTGGACCTGCATGATCTTCGCGCGCGACTCGGTGGCCTTGAGCTGCGCTTCCCGCCAGGCCTGTTCCAGTGCCGGGATGCGCTCGTTCTGATCGTGCGCGGTCTGCTGCGCCTGCTCCACCTTCATTGCGTGTTCTTCCAGGTGCATCTCGGCTTCGGCGAGGTCATCCTGGAATTGCTGGCCCTGGCGCTGCCACTGGTCGCGCTGCGCGGTGAGTGTGTTGATCTGTGTCTGCAGACGGGAGCGCGACTCGATCACGAACTTGATCTGCGCTTCCAGGCTGCCGATCTCGGAATTGGTCTGGTACAGGTGGCCCTGGGCAGTGTGCATGCGGTCGCCGGCCGCGTAGTGTGCGTGCCGCATCTGCTCGAGCTCGGTTTCGATGTGGCGCAGCTTCGCGGTCTGTTCCTCGAGATCGGTCTGCGCCTTCTCTATCTCTCGGAAGAATCGTTCCTGCTCGTTCCTGGCTTCGTTCCGGCGCAGCAGCCAAAGCAGCTTCTGCTTCTCCTCCTGGTCGGCCTGCAGCTCACGGAAGCGCTGCGCGACCGCCGCCTGGGCTTCCAGCTTCTCCAGGTTAGCGGACAGTTCGCGCAGGATGTCTTCCACCCGCGTCAGGTTCTCGCGGGTATCGTGCAGGCGGTTCTCGGTTTCGCGCCGGCGTTCCTTGTATTTCGATACGCCAGCGGCCTCTTCCAGGAAGATGCGCAGCTCCTCCGGGCGCGCTTCGATGATGCGCGAGATCATCCCCTGGCCGATGATGGCGTAGGCGCGCGGACCGAGGCCGGTGCCGAGGAAGATGTCCTGGATGTCGCGGCGGCGCACCGCCTGGTTGTTGATGTAATAGGTCGAGGTGCCGTCGCGCGTGAGCACGCGCTTGACCGCGATTTCGGCATACTGGCTCCACTGGCCGGCGGCACGCCCGTCGCTGTTGTCGAACACCAGTTCAACGGATGCGCGTCCGGCCGCCTTGCGGTTGGTCGATCCGTTGAAGATCACGTCCTGCATCGATTCGCCGCGCAGCTCGGACGCCTTGGATTCGCCGAGCACCCAGCGCACCGCATCGATGATGTTGGACTTGCCGCAGCCGTTCGGTCCCACTACGCCGACCAGCTGGCCCGGCACCTGGAAGTGGGTGGGGTCCACGAACGACTTGAATCCCGCGAGTTTGATCGAAGTTAGGCGCACGTTGTCAACCGTTCCTTGCTTGCCACGGGGCGAGCCCCGCTTGAAAGGCGCCTATCATAACATCGGGCCCCAGCCGCTTTGCCACTCGGACGGCCTCGATGCACGACGGTATAATGCCGCGTTTGCGGCACTTGCCATTCCACTCACCTCCCCCCTGCCCATCCCGTGAATCCGCTCTTGTCGAAGCTGCAACCCTACCCGTTCGAAAAACTGAGGCAACTGTTCGCTGGGGTCACGCCGAACCCGCAGTTCAGCCCGATCAGCCTCGGAATCGGCGAGCCGAAGCATCCGACGCCGGAATTCATCAAGCAGGCGCTGATCGACAATCTGGGGGGCCTGGCCAGCTATCCGAGCACCGCCGGCACCGACGCGCTGCGCGGCGCGATTTCCGGCTGGCTCGCGCGCCGCTACGGTATCCCGGCGCCCGACCCCGCCACCCAGATCCTGCCGGTCAGCGGCTCGCGCGAGGCCTTGTTCGCGCTGGCCCAGACGGTGGTCGACCCGGTCCCCGGCGCACTGGTCATGTGCCCGAATCCGTTCTATCAGATCTATGAAGGTGCGGCGCTGCTGGCCGGCGCACAGCCGTACTTCGTGAACGCCGAACCCTCGCGCAACTTCGCGCCGGATTACCGCGGTGTGCCGGCCGATGTCTGGGCGCGCGTGCAACTGCTTTACGTATGTTCACCGGGCAACCCCACCGGCGCCGTGCTGGGGCTGGAGGACTGGAAGGAATTGTTCGACCTTTCCGACCGCTACGGATTCGTGATCGCTTCCGACGAATGCTATTCGGAGATCTATTTCAAGGGCGAGGCGCCGCTCGGCGGACTGGAAGCGGCGCACAGGCTCGGGCGCAGCGGCTATCCACGCCTCATCGCGTTCTCGAGCCTGTCCAAGCGCTCCAATGTCCCCGGCATGCGTTCCGGCTTCGTGGCCGGCGATGCATCCGTCATCAAGCAATACCTGCTGTACCGGACCTACCACGGCAGCGCGATGAGCCCGTCCGTCCAGGCTGCCTCCGTGGCTGCGTGGAACGACGAACGCCATGTCGAGGAAAACCGCGAGAAGTACATCGCCAAGTTCGCGCAGATCACGCCGATGCTGCAGGAAGTGCTCGACGTGCAACTTCCGGACGCCGCCTTCTACCTGTGGGCGAAAGTGCCACAGATGAGCGACACCGAGTACGCGCGCCGCCTGTACGCCGAATATAATGTGACGGTGTTGCCGGGAAGCTATCTCGCGCGCGAGGCGAACGGCGTCAATCCCGGGGCGAACCGCATCCGCATGGCCCTCGTCGCCGAAACCGAAGAATGTCTCGAGGCGGCGCGTCGCATCGTCGCCTTCACCCGTTCCCTTTCCTGAATCTCAACCTCACACTCGACCAAGCATGTCCCAGGATCTTCAGCAAATCATCGACCAGGCGTGGGAAGAC
>DATLGF010000123.1:0-3401 GCA_035540575.1 Noviherbaspirillum sp. | reverse complement strand
CCGCGTTTCGTGCGCAACTTCATGGCCGAGGGCGGCAGCTTGCCTTGGGTGACGCCCAGCATGTCGTGCAGCACCAGTACCTGGCCGGCAACGCCCGCTCCGGCACCGATCCCGATGACGACCAGCGCCGGATTCTGCTCCTGCACCCGCTGTGCCAGCGCGGCCGGCACGAGTTCCAGGACCAGCATGGCTGCGCCCGCCCCCGCGAGTTCGCGGGCTTGACGCTCCAGCACCTGGGCGCTGGCTTCGTCGCGACCCTGGACCCGATACCCTCCCCGAGAATTTGCGCTCTGCGGCGTCAGGCCCAGGTGCGCGCAGACCGGGATGCCGCGCTCGACCAAGAAGCGAACGGTCTCCACCGTCCAACCGCCTTCCAGCTTGACCATCTGCGCGCCGGCCTGCAACAGCACGGCGCAGGAGTGCAGCGCCTGATTAGGGCCAGCTTCATACGTGCCGAAGGGCAGATCGCCCAGCAACCAGGCATTGCGGTTGCCTGCAGCGACGCATCGCAGGTGATAGGCCACTTCGTTCAGCGTCACCGGCACGGTGCTCGTGCGCCCCTGCACCACCATGCCCAGCGAGTCGCCCACCAGCAGACAGTCCATGCCCGCGTTGTCCGCTAGGCGGGCGAAGCTGGCGTCGTAAGCCGTCAGCATGGCGATCTTCTCGCCGTCGGCAAGCATGCGACGCAGCCGGTGCAGGGTGACAGGCTTGCGCTCGCCCTGGATAGCGCCTGCGATGTTCATGCCGCGCCCTTCACCGGGATGGTGGAACGGCACTCACGGATGCGATTGCGCTCGTCCAAGAACACCAGCTTCGGGCCGTGCTTCGCCAGCTCGGCTTCGGCCACCCAGCCGAAGGCCGCGATGATGATCAGGTCGCCCAGGGCTGCGCGGCGAGCCGCGGAGCCGTTCAGCGAGATGATGCCGCTGCCGCGCTGCGCCCGGATGGCATAGGTGACGAAACGCTCGCCGTTGGCGATGTTCCAGATGTGCACCTGCTCGTTCTCGCGCAGGTCAGCGGCGTCCAACAAGTCGACGTCGATGGCACATGAGCCCTCGTAGTGCAGTTCGCAGGCGGTCACCGTCGCGCGGTGGATCTTCGATTTCAGCATCTGGCGGTACATGATGATTTCTCATGGCGCCGCGTTCAGCGCGCAGTGATTCCCAGCGAGCCGAGCAGGCGCTGATCGGCTGCCCAGTCCGGGTTGCCTGTGGTCAGCAGCTTGTCGCCGTAGAAGATGGAATTGGCGCCGGCCAGGAAGCACAGCGCCTGCACCGCCTCGCCCATCTGCTGGCGACCGGCCGACAGGCGCACGCGGGCCCTGGGCATGGTGATACGCGCCACGGCGATGGTGCGCACGAACTCGAATGGATCGAGCACGTCGGTGCCGTGCAGCGGCGTGCCTTCCACCTGCACCAGCTGGTTGATGGGTACCGACTCCGGATACGGATCGAGGTTGGCGATCTGCGCCACCAGCCCGGCGCGCTCGTGGCGCGACTCGCCCATGCCGACGATGCCACCGCAGCAGACATTGATGCCGGCCTCCCGCACGCGCTGCAGCGTCTGCAGCCGGTCGTCATAGGTGCGCGTCGAGATGATGCGCCCATAAGCCTCGGGCGCGGTGTCGACGTTGTGGTTGTAGTAGTCGAGGCCGGCATGCTTCAGGGACTGCGCCTGCGTGTCGGTCAGCATGCCCAACGTACAGCAGGCTTCCAGGCCTTCGGCCTTGACCACGCGCACCAAATCGACCACCTTTTGGATGTCGCGGTCCTTGGGCGCGCGCCAGGCCGCACCCATGCAGAAGCGCGACGCACCCTGTTCGCGCGCAGCACGCGCGGCTGCGGCCACCGCCGCGGGCTCCAGGAGTTTGCTGGCCTCGATCCCCGTGTCGTAGTGCACCGACTGCGGGCAGTAGCCGCAGTCTTCCTCGCAGCCGCCAGTCTTGATGGACAGCAGCGTTGACAGCTGAACCTCGTTGGCGTCGAAGTGCTCCCGGTGGACTTGTTGGGCGCGGAAGATCAGGTCATTGAAGGGCAGCTCGAACAGCGCGGCCACATCGGCCAGGGGCCAGCGGGCATCCGCTGCGGCCGGCGCGGCAATGGTGCGGCGCACCACCTGGACAGGCGTGAGGGTCGTCTTGGTTTCCATGGCGGTCACGCCAGGGTCAAGCGCCGGGGCGGATATGCGCGGTGGCCTCATCTTCGACACGCTGCCAGATCTCCACCGCCATCGGATTGTTGCTTTCTTCCAGAATGTGCCCAACCAGCCCGATGGCTCGCGCGAGCACGCCGATCCCGCGCACGATCTTCCAGGGCAGGCCCAGTTCGCAGCAGATGGCACCGATCGCTCCGGTAGCGTTGACCGGCAGCATCTTCCCGGACAGCCTCTCGGCCTCCGCGCTGATCAGTTGCTCGAGCTTGATGTAGTCGCCGGAAAACCCGGTTTCCGCAGCGATCTGAAACAGCCGCGGGGCCCGCGGATCCACCGGCTTGTGCAGGGGATGCCCCAGGCCTGGCACGATGGCGCCCCGCGCACGGAAGCCGGCCACGACTTCGCGCGCGATCTTCTCCAGATCGGCACCTCGCGCGCCCGGCGGCAACGCCTCGTAGAGCATTCTCGCGGTGCCTTCGGTGGAGCCCACGAACACCGACCCCAGCCCGCACAGCCCGGCCGCCACGGCGGCCTGCAGCGATTCGGGAGCGCCTGCGTAGGTCAGCCGCGCTGCAAGCGCGCTGGGCGTGATGCCATGTTCGACGAGCGTCACCGCCACGGCGTTGAAGAGCTTCGACTCCTGCGGTGTCGGCATGCGCCCCACGATCTGCAGAAAGGCCATGTCGCCGAGGTTGATATGGCCGATCAATTCGTCGGGAAGGCTCTTGCCGTGGACCTCGATGCGGTCGGGCGTGCTCCAGGCGATGTCCGATCGGATGGGTTTGGTCTTGCGGGCCATTGGGTTCCTTTCCTCGTTCTGCTTTAGGGAGTTCATCTCGTGCCAGCTGCACTGCTCAGGATCGCGCGCGCGCGCTCGTAGAGCGGCTTGTCGATCATCTGGCCGTCGACCGCCACGGCGGAACCGCCGGCGGTTGCGAAGGCCGCGCAAACGCGGCGCGCCCAGGCGACGCGTTCGGCGCCCGGGGTGAAGGTGGCTTGCACGGCAGCCACCTGCTTGGGGTGGATGCATAGCTTGGCGCCGAAGCCCAGGCGCCGCGCGCGCTCGGCGTCGGCGCGCAGCCGCGCCACATCGTCGATGGCGGTGCTGACGCCGTCGACAGGCGCAGCCAAGCCTCCCACGCGCGAAGCCAGCACCACGTGCGAGCGGAAGTGCAGCAACTCGTCTTCGCTGCCGTCAGGGTCGCAGTCGATGCCGAGGTCGACCGCCAGGTCGACGCTGCCGAACG
>DATLGF010000122.1:0-8013 GCA_035540575.1 Noviherbaspirillum sp. | reverse complement strand
CCTACGTGCTCAACGCCGACCGGCCCACCATACGCGAGGCGCCCGGCTTCGACATGGCGCGCTGGCCGGATCTCGGCGACCCGCACTGGCGCGCTACCGTGGACGGCTACTGGGCACGCCGGACGGGCCACGCCGTCGGCCTGCACAACGATCCCCTCTCCGCACCTGCTGCGACGACCGGCACCGGGCAGGGCAGCGGAGCCGCACGTGGCGGCGCGCCGCCTCCCGAGCGCGCCCGCTGAGGATCTGCATCCCCCGCCTCGCGCCGCGCGCCGCCAGTGCGCACGCGTGCCGCACGTCGTTGACCGTTTCGAGTGATATCCATGAGTGCTCTTCTCGCCATGCCCGACTGGGGCGATCTGTTTTCGTTGACCGTGCCGCTGACGGAGATCATTGCGCGCGGGTCGATCATGTACTGCTTCCTGTTCATGCTGTTTCGCTTCGTGATCCGGCGCGACGTCGGCGCGGTCGGCATCGCGGACCTGCTGGTGCTGGTCATCGTCGCTGATGCCGCGCAGAACGGCATGGCCGGCGACTCGACGTCCCTGGCGGATGGCATGGCGCTGGTGGCGACGCTGATCGGCTGGAACGTGCTGCTGGACTGGCTGGCGTTCCGCTTTGCATTCGTGCGCCGCTTCGCGGAGCCCAAGCCGATCAAGCTGGCCGAGCGGGGTCGCCTGCTCCCGCGCAACATGCGCCGCGAGTTCATCTCGGAAGACGAACTGTGGAGCAAGCTGCGCCAGTCCGGCGTGGAATCACTCGACCAGGTAAAGGTGGTCTACATGGAGGCCGACGGGCAGATCAGCGTGATCAAGGCGTGATTGCGCGGCAGGACACCGCGCGGACCCGACTGGCGGACATAAAAAAGCGGAGCACCGGAGTGCTCCGCAAACCCGAACATGGCAAGATCGGAGAGGAGATCAGGCGCGCCGAGCAAAACGGCGCGGACGTGCGGCGCCGAGCGGCTGGCGCAGAGTCGTTCCGCGCCCCGCCGGCGGCACGCTGTAATGCAGCCGCGGGCGCATCAGGCTGGCGATCACGTCGTCGCAGTCGAACAGGCTTTCTTCCAGCAATTCTTCAAGGTCGTCCGGATCGAAATCCTCGCAACCGGTCACGCGCATGCGCTGCAGCGGCGGCGTGGTGCCGCGCTCGATCGGCGCACGTGCAGGGTCCGCCACCGCCACGGCTTCACGTGCCGTGCGCGCGCGCTCGCGGTCCTCGGTGTTCCAGCGCAGCGTGTTCAGCACCAGCGACTGGCCATGCGGGATCAGCGCCGCCAGGTGCTGGCGTGCCTGGATCACCACGTAGGCAATGCCGATCTTGCGCGTGCGGCGCAGGGTTTCGCGCAATAGTGCGTAGTCCTTCTCTCCGCCCGGCTCGGGTGCGAGGAAGTAAGGCGTTTCAAAATAATCCGGCGGAATTTCCTGCGCCTCGACAAACGCGAGGATGTCGACCGCGTGGGTCAGGCTGCTGGCGGCAGGAACCGGTTCTTGTTGCAGGGTCACGAGCTGCCTTTCTTCCAAGTTGCCGATTTCAGTGGACATTCTTTCGGGCCTTCGGGGCCGCCTCGGCATCCTCATCCGTTTCCACGGCGGTAAACCCGAGTTCTTCGCGCAGTTCCATCCTGCGTTCCTGCATTTCCTCGGCGAGTTCCGCAAGATCGAGTTCCGATTTCTTGATGAGAGGGAAAAGCTCCTTTTCTTCCTCTTCGATGTGGTGCTTCACGTACTCGCCCAGCACCTTGAACTTCGCGTTGTACAGCGCATCGCCCGGCTGCATCGTCGCCAGCTCGGAGATCAGCTGCTTGGCTGAAGCATGCTCGACCTCGGCTTCGTCGAGCAGGTCCATGTCGTCGATCGCGTCGCGCGCGGCCGGGTAGAACAGCTCCTCCTCGAGCTGCGCGTGGATCGTCAGCTCGGCACAAGCGGTTTCCACCAGCAGTTGCTTTTGCTCATCGTCGATGTCCTCCTTGTCCTTGATCTTCTCGAACTCGTCGAACATCTTCTTTACCTTCTTGTGATCCTCCGCTAGCAGGCGCAATGCATCCTGTGAGGCAGCTTTTCCGGCTGCTCGCGGCGAAGTCTTTTTGTTGGTTTTGGATGTCGCTTCACTTCTTGGCATTTCGTTCTCCTGGTGGCTCGGTGCTGCAGTCTTCGCAAGCTCCATGCCACGCCCTCGGTGCTGGCAACTCATTGACGCAGCACGAAAAAATCCGGCCCGCAAGCAACACCGGCAATGCGGCACACGAGAAATTGCGTGTCCGGGCGTGTAAAAGCTACCGTACGTCAGAGCGGCGGCAAGGCCGGTCTGCTGTCACGCGCGCCGCCGAGCAATTCGGCCGCGGCTTCGAGCACGCGCTCGGGCGCCACGCTTGCAAGGCAGGCTTGATGACCCATCGGGCAGGCGCTGCGATAGCAGTAGCGGCAGGAAACGTCCTGGAACAGCACGCGCGCCGGCACCTGCCATGGCGTGTGCTGCGGATTGGTGAGCGCGTACAGGTCCACGACTGGCGTGCCGATGGCGGCTGCAAGGTGGGCCGGGCCGGTGTTGTTGGTGACGACCAGGGCGGCCTCCCGCAGCAGCGCGCCGAGCTCGGCAAGCGAGAGTCTGCCCGCCAGCGAATGCGCGTCGGGCAGGCCGGCCCGGATCTCGTCGATCAGCGGCGCTTCGGCGGTACTGCCTGTAAAAACGAGCGGATGGCGGAAATTCCGGGAGAGCAGCTCGGCCGCGCGGCGGAACGAGGCTGCTGGGTAACGGCGCGATGCCGCGCTCGCGCCCGGATGCAGCACGATGAATCGTTTGCGCACATGCAGGCGGGCAAGATGGGCGCGCACCGCCTCTTGTGCGGTGTCCGGCACGCAAAACGACAGGCGCTCGTCCTCGCAGCGCGCGCCGACCGTTGCAACGAGGTCGAGCTGGCGGCGCACTTCATGCCGCACCTGCTGTTGCGGCTCTGTCTCGGCGACCCAGTCGCTCAGCAACTGGTACGGGTTCTCGCGGCAATGTGCGAGCCGAAGCGGAATGCCGGCGAGGTGGCAAAGCAGCGCGGCGGGCAGCGGATTCTGGCTGTAGACCGTGAAGATCACCGCCGCATCGAAGCGGCGCGCGCGCAGCGTCTCGATCATGGCCAGATCGCGCGCGGCATCGGGCGCCTCGCTGTGCTTGAGCCACGGCGCTGCGTAGACGATGGTGTCGTCGATTTCAGGAATGCAGGGAGCGACCGCTGCACCGCCTGGCGAGGTGAGCAGCGTGATGCGCCCGCCGGCGCGATTGCGCAGCGCGCGCAGTGCCGGCGTCGTCATCAGGACGTCGCCGAGGTAATCGAGGCGGATGGCGAGTATGTTGCGCGCCTGCTGCCAGCGGTCCGAGGACGTGCTCATGGCGAACCGGCGCCGCCAAGCTGCGGGGCGGCGGCATCCGCGGCGGCAGCAGCAGCGATCAGGCCGGCGGCCGTGTGCAGGTCGGGCGCGACGAGATCCGGCACGCGCAGCGGCGAGCGCTCCCATTCGGTCTCATTGCCGTTGTCGATCAGCACTGTGCGGCAACCGGCGCGCCTTCCCGCTTCGACGTCGTTGAGTATGTCGCCGATCATCCATGACTGGCCAAGATCCAGCCCGTGCTCGTGCGCAGCACGGGTGAGCAGACCGGGCATCGGCTTGCGGCAGGTGCAGGAGACCGCATAACGCTCCACCACGCCCTGCGGGCTGTGGGGGCAGTAGTAGAAGCCGTCGAGCCTGACCCCGTACTGGGCCAGCAGCGCATCGAGCCGCCGCCGCACCGGCAACAGTGCCGCCTCGGTGAACAGGCCGCGCGCCACGCCCGACTGGTTGGTCACGACGATCAGCTTGTAGCCCAGATGCTGGAGCAGCTGCAGCGCCGGGCCGGCCTGCCAGCTCAGCGTGATCAGCGCCGGGTCGACGTTGTACGGGACATCCTCGATGAGAGTGCCGTCCTTGTCGAGGAAGATCGCGCGCATGAAGCTCAGGGCCAGGAGCTTTCGGTCATCGGGATCACCATGACCTCGGGGATCACGGTCTGCTCGGGCAGCATGAGCACCGACTTGACCGCGCGCGCGACATTCACCGGATCCTGCAGGGTGGAGACGTCGATGTCCGGGAAGCGGTCGAGCAGGAACGGAGTGCGCATGCCGCCGGCCAGCACCGCCGTGACCTTGATGCGCTGCGATCGCAGTTCCGCATGCAGCGCGTGCGACAGTCCGAGCAGGCCCCACTTGCTTGCGTGATAGGCGGAGGCGTTCGGCCACGCGCGCTTGGCGGCGGTGGAAGCAATGTTGACGATCTGTCCCCCGTTGGCCTTCATCTTCCGCGCCGCAAACTTCGACAGCAGGAACGGGCCGTAGAGGTTGGTGCGCATCACGCGGTCCCAGTCGCCGATGTCCATCTCGTCGATCGAGCAGGTGACGTCGGTGCCGGCATTGTTGATCAGGATGTCGAGCTGGCCGAACCGCTCGACGCTGTCTTCGACCGCACGCTCGGCCGATGCCGGATCGCCGACGTTGAGTTCCAGTGCATGCGCCTTGCCCGGCGCGTCCTCCAGCAAGGCGGCCACGGTCTGCGCCTTGTCCAGGTTGAGGTCGCCGATGACGACATTGGCGCCCGAAGATACCAGCACATGCGACAGGGCCGCGCCGAGTCCGCTGGCGCCGCCGGTGACGAGTATGGTCTTGCCGGCCAGGTGCCGGGACTCGGCCGGGTCAGCTACATAGCTTGATACTTGGGTGGGGCTCAATTCCTTCTCCAGTGTGAAAGTTCAGCTGCAAGGCTACGCGGGCATCGATGCGGGCTCCTTGATGAAAATGGAGTGATGCCCCGGGCCGGAATCAAGAGGCGGCGCCGGCGGCGCTCGACGGCATCTCGGCGCCGACCACCCGTGCCTGCCACAGAGGCTGGGACGCCAGCGCATTTTCATAAACCTGCGCGATGCTGGCGGCGACGCTGCGCCAGGTAAACAGCTGGTAGGCGCGGCGCATGCCGGCCCAGCCCAGGCGCTGCGCGAGCTGCGGATGCGCATGCAGCCATGCAAGGCGTTCGGCCAGCGATGCCGGGTCGTTCGGCGGCACCAGGTAGCCGGTTTCGCCGTCGACCACCGTGTACTTGATTCCGCCTACCGCGCTGCCGACCACCGGCGTCGCGCAGGCCATCGCTTCCAGCGGCGTGATGCCGAAAGGCTCGTACCAGGGCGTCGTCACGAACACATCGGCCGCGCTGTAGTAATAGCGCAGCTGCTCGCGCTGGCGCTGCCCGGTGAAGGTGACTGCCTCGTCGATGCCCAGCTCGTGCGTCAGCCGCATGAGCCGCCCGAGTTCAGGCGTGGCATCCGGGTCCGGCTGTGCCGAGTTGCCGCCGACGACGAGCAGGCGCGCCGGCACCTGATACTGGTGGCGCAGCATGGCGGTGGCGCGGATCACGTTGTCCACCCCCTTGCGGGGGACCATGCGGCCGAGCTGCAGCACGATGAACTCGTCGCGTGCGAGCCCGAGATGGCCGCGGGCGTCGGGAGTGACCGTGCCGAATTCCTCGGGATCGAAACCGCAGGGGACGATGTCGATATGTTCAGGGCAGGCGCCGTACAAATCTTCCATGTCCTGCTTGTCTTGCGGACACTCGGCGACGATGCGGTCGGCTTCGCGGATCAGGCGCTCTTCGATTGCAAAGCGCAGGTCCGGAAAGCCGTCGGCTTCCTTCTGGTTGAGGCGGCGTACGCGCCCGAGCGCATGGAAGGTCATCACGAACGGAATCCCGAGCGCTTTCTTCATCTGCTGCGCGACCATGCCGGACATGAAGAAGTTGGCGTGCACGATGTCGTATGGATCCTTCTGGCGCTGCGCGAAGCGGATCATGAAGCGGCCGAACTCCTCCATGTACGGCAGCATCGCTTCCTTGGGAATGTATTCGGCGGGGCCGGCGGGGACGTGAATGATGCGCACGCCCGGCTGCCAGTGGACGAGGGTGGCAAGGGCGGGGCTGTCGCGGCGCGTGAAGACGTCGACCTGGTAGCCCTGGCGTGCCAGATGGCGGGCGAGCTGGGCGACATAGACGTTCTGACCGCCGCTGTCGACGCTGCCGAGCCGCGCGATGGGCGAAGCGTGCTCGCTGATCAGTGCAATTTTTCTCATAAGTTATACGTAGGAAAAGGGCGAGAACTCGTGAGAGGTTGCAAAGCAATCAACGTACCCGGGGGCCACTGCTCGTAACGCGCGAAGTTGCCGCGGCATACCTCGCCAGACCGGGAGTAATTCCTACCGGCGGCTGCAAGCTTTTCACGACCCTGCGGCGGTGCTGCAACGCCTGTGTTGCCGCGCTGACTGGCATGTTCCCTGCATCGCCGGGGAAACGTGACAGGCGCCGCGTGCCGGCGCCGTGCCTGGATGAAAAGGAGCTTCCTATGTGGAACAGACAGTTCAAGGGCGCCGTGATCGGCGTCTGCATACTTGGCCTCGCGGCCTGCGCAGCACCCCAGCAGAGCGCGCAGCAGGGCGTACCGGCGGCCGGCGCGACAACGAGTGCGACCGGCTATGGCGTGGTTCAGGCGATCGACATCGTTCCGCGCGAGCAGACGGGCACCGGGGTCGGCACCGTGGCGGGGGCCGTCGTCGGCGGCGCGCTCGGAAGCCAGGTCGGCGGCGGGTCCGGACGCACTGCCGCCACGATCGCCGGAGCGGCCGGCGGCGCGCTTGCGGGCGGAGCGCTGACGCGCGGCACCCATCCCGGACACGTCTATCGCGTTGCGATCCTGATGGACAACGGTTCGGTGCAGACGATGGTGCAGGAAACACCGCCCGGTCTGCAGGTCGGCGAGCGCGTGCGCTTGTCCAATGGAGTGGTCGTCGAGCGCTATCGCTGATGCGGGGCCGGGCGCATCTTTTTGGTCTGACGGAAAAACGCGCAGATGCCTGACTACAACAGCCGCTACCCCGACGGCCTGCACCGGCGTTTCATTCCGGAGGAAACGCCGGTCATGCGCAAGCCGGCCGCAGCGCCCCAGCCGGTCGATCCCGCGCTCTTGCCGCAGCGCCGGCCGATCTTCACCGCGGTGCGCTGGGGCGCCGTTCTCGCCGGCGTCGCGGTCGGGCTATCGATGCAGCTTGTCATCACGCTGCTCGGCATCGCCGCCGGCCTGACCGCCGGCGACGTGGTCGGCCGTGAGCGCTTCGGCATCGGCCCGCTGCTGTGGGCGGCGTTGAGCATGCTGGTGGCGGCATTCGCCGGCGGTTATGTCGCCGCGCGCATGTCCGGGTTGAAGCGTACCGCCGACGGCATCCTGCATGGCGCGGTGTCATGGGCGGTCACCACCATCCTGTTCGCGGTCCTGGCAACCTCGATAGGCGGCGCCCTGGTCGGCGGGGCGATGGCCGGCGGCGTGTTCACCAGCATGGCCCAGCTCGCCCAGGCGCAGGAACAGGTGGCGCAGGGCGAAGGCCCGGTGGCCACCTTCATGCGCCAGCAGGTCGACGAGATGGATGTGATCAGCCTGAGCCTGTTCCGCCAATACATCCGCAGCGGCGAGCGCGAGGCCGCGGTGAGCCTGCTGATCGAGACCACATCGCTGGAGCCTGGTCGCGCGGAGGCTGTGGTGGATCAGGCGCTGATCCTGTCCGGCGCCCCGGAGGCGGCCTCGCCCGGAGTCAGGAAGAACACCGAGGTGGCAGTGCAGGGTGCGGGACTGGCCGCCTGGATCGTGTTCGGCGCGGTCGCCCTGGGACTTGCGCTCGGCATGGCCGGCGGGCGCCTCGGCGTGGCCGGCGCGCGCCGGGTCAACTGGTCGGACCGGCAGGGCGAGCCGCCGCCGGAGGAAGATGCAAACCGGTAGCCGGCGCGCTTGCCTCTACTTCGCGGGGAGGAACAGCCCGCCGGCGCGCTTTTCCACGATGCCCGCTTTCGCGATCGCCTTCAGGCACATCGCCACGGTGCCGGCGAAGGCTTCGTCGTACCAGGGGTTGGCGCCGCTGACCGCGACCACGATGCCGTCCACCACCACGCTGCCCCACAGCAC
>DATLGF010000121.1:0-8680 GCA_035540575.1 Noviherbaspirillum sp. | reverse complement strand
ACATCAGGGACGCTGCAGCAGCAGGCCCTTCAGGTACTCGCCTTCCGGAAACGAGGTGGTCATCGGGTGATCGACGCCCGCCGACAGCCGGCGCAGGATGCGCGCGTCGACGGCGGCATCGTTGGCCGCGCCGGCGACGATCTTCTGGAACAGGTCGGCGCTGATCGCACCCGAGCAGGAGTAGGTAAACAACAGGCCGCCGGGGCGAAGCAGCTGGAAACCGAGCAGATTGATGTCCTTGTATGCGCGCGCGGCGCGCTCCACCTGACCGGGCGACGAGGCGAACTTGGGCGGATCGAGCACGATCAGGTCGAAGCGCCGGCCTTCCTCGCGCAGGCGGCGCAGGGTCTTGAAGACGTCGGCATCCCACCATTGCGCCCGTGCGGCGTCGAACCCGTTGCGCCCGACGTTGCGCTGCGCGAGCGCGAGCGCGTCGCCGGCCGAATCGATCGAGATCACGCTTTTCGCTCCGCCTTTGAGCGCCGCCAGCGAAAAGCCACCGGTATAGCAAAAGCAGTTGAGGACGTCGCGGTCCGCGGCCAACTCCATCACCAGCCGCCGGTTGTCGCGCTGGTCGATGTAGAAACCGGTCTTGTGGCCGGCCTTGATGTCGACGCCGTAGCGCACGCCGTTCTCGATCACTTCGATGTCATCCGGAGGCGCCTCCCCGGCCAGCACGCCGGTGACCAGCGGCAGACCCTCGCGCTCGCGCACCGAGGCGTCGGAACGCTCGTAGACGTTCGGGCAGGCGGTCGCGCCGGTCAGCGCCTGAACGATCGGCGCCTTCCAGGCCTCGACGCCGGCGGACTGGAACTGGCCGACGAGATATCCGTTTGCGCCGCCGTACCAGTCCACCACCAGTCCGGGAAAGCCGTCGGCCTCGCCGAAGATCAGCCGCACCGCGTCGGTGCCGTGCACGGCCGCGCGACGGTAGGCCAGAGCCTGTTGCACGCGGCGCTTGATCAGTGCGTGGTCGACCGGCTCCTGCTCCTCGAAAGTCCAGACGCGCGCGCGGATCTGCGAGTGCGGGCTGTAGGCGGCACGCGCGAGGAAGCGCCCGGTATCTGTCTGGATCAGCGCGGTCGCGCCGGGCCGGTCGCGTTCCTCGGCCTTGCCTTCAACACGGGCGATGGCGGTGGGAAATAACCACGGATGGCGGCGCAGCAGGCTTTTTTCCTTGCCTGGCTTGAGGGTGATGGTGAGCATGGGATACGGAAGAGGGGAAAACCGTCAGTCTTTCTTCCTGGCGCGCGGATGGGCCGCGTCATAGACCTGGGCCAGGCGCTGGAAGTCCAGGGAAGTATAGACCTGCGTCGCGGCGATCGACGCGTGGCCCAGCATTTCCTGCACCGCGCGCAGGTCGCCCGAGGATTGCAGCACGTGGGAGGCGAACGAGTGTCGCAGCACGTGCGGATGGACGTTAGTCGGGATCGCCAGTGCGCGGGAGTGGGCTTTCAGGCGTGCATGGACCACCCGCGGCGAAACCCGCGCGCCGCGCTCGTTCAGGAACAGCGGATGGGGATCGGCCTTGACCAGCGCCGGCCGCACGGCCAGCCAGTTGCGGATCGCCTGCAGCGCCGGCTGGCCGACCGGCACCTTGCGCTGGCGGCTGCCCTTGCCGGTCACATTGACTTCGCATTCGTCGAAGTCGATCCAGCCGGCCGATACGTAGCGGCCTTCCTTCACGTAACGCACGTCGAGTCCGCACAGTTCGGATACGCGTAGCCCGCTCGAGTACAGCAGTTCGAACATCGCCAGGTTGCACAGCTGGAGCGACGCGTTCGGGTCGCGGTCCGGCCGCGCTTGCGCTACCACGCGAACCGCGTCGTCCGCAGACAAGGCCTTCGGCAGCGGCCTGGCGCGACGGGGCGCCTTGATCCCGTCGACCGGATTGGCGGGTAAGGCGACACGGTCAGCATACCAGGCATAGAAGCCGCGCCAGGCGGACAGCTTGCGCGCGATCGAGCGCGGGTTCAGGCCGCGCGAGTGCAATTGCGCGGCGAACTTGCGGATATGAAAGTGGGACAGCTTGGCGAGGTCAGCACCGGCGGGAAGTTCTTTCGCCAGCTCCAGCAGTTGCGCCAGGTCCCGCCCGTAGCCCTCGACGGTATGTGCGGACAGCTTGCGTTGCTGCCGCAGTTCGTCCAGGTAGGCGGCAACGGCGGCGCGCTCCTCCTCCGCCTGCATTGCACTCAGTCGAGCAGGCCGGCGACTGCGGCGCTGGCTGTCTCGCCCATCTTGGCGAGATAGTCGGTCGCCATCTCGGAAGTGAAGCGCTGCGGATCGGGCGAACCGAGCACCAGGAGGCCGAACGCCGGGCCGCCCTCGGCGCCGCGCAGCGCGATCATCGCCAGCGAACACACCTCGGCGCCCTCGTCCAGCCAGGATGCAGCTTCGAAATCCTGGTTCGGGCCGCAGTAGGGCTGGGTCAGCCCGTTGCAAAACAGCCGCGCATCCTCCGACACCGGCGCCGCGAACCAGGTATGGGCGTAGCTCTCCGAGACGCCCCACAGGCGCAGCGTAACGTGCGGCACGCCGAAGATCGTCTGCAGGCCATTGACCAGGACGTGCGGCAGATCGACATCGTTGCGGGCGCGCAGCAGGTCGCGCGTCCAGGCCTGCATCTTGTCGGTGATGCTGTCGTTTTCCTGGGCGATGCGCATGAGTTCCGCCAGGCGCAGCTCCAGCCCGCGGTTCTTTTCGCGCAGCACCTCCATCTGCCGCTCCTGCAGCGAAACCGTGCGCCCGCCCAACGGGCTGGTCAGCGTGATGCGCGCCAGCAGGTCCGCATGCTCCTCGAAGAACTGCGGATGCGCGAGCAGGAAGTCGGCAATGGCCTGGGAGTCCGGTTGGTAGTTCATGGCGGGGTGCGTGGGGTGTGGTGATGCCTGGAATCAACCCGTGATTCTACCCGAGCCGGCAACGCCGAAGGGGCGGGGATGTCGTCAAATCTCGATTTCGCCTTCGAATACCGAGACGGCGGGACCGGTCATCAGCACCGGACTGTCTTCCCCGTTCCAGGCGATCGTCAGCTCACCGCCCAGCGTCGAGACGCGCACCGGCGTATCGAGCAGGCCGCGGCGAATGCCGGCCACCGCGGCCGCGCAGGCTCCGGTGCCGCAGGCCAGCGTCTCGCCGGCGCCACGCTCGTAGACGCGCAGCCGGATATGGTGGCGGTCGACGATCTGCATGAAGCCGGCATTGACTCGGCGCGGAAAGCGGGGATGGCTTTCGATCTGCGGGCCTTCCTGCTGAACTGGCGCAGTGGCGGAATCGGGCACCATCTGCACCGCGTGCGGATTGCCCATCGAGACCACCGAGATCCAGCGCGTGCCGCCATCGAGCTCGAGCGGCCAAAGCGTATCGCGCCCCTCGCTTCGGCCTGACAGGCCGGAAGCGTCGAACGGTACGCGTTCGGCTTCGAGAATCGGCGCGCCCATGTCGACGGTCACCCGCCCGTCGTCTTCCAGCGTCGGCGCGATCACGCCCGCCATGGTTTCGACACGTATCGTGCGCTTGTCCGTCAAACCCTTTTCGCTGACGAACTTCACGAACGCGCGCGCGCCATTGCCGCACTGCTCGACCTCGCCGCCGTCGGCATTGAAGATGCGATAGCGGAAATCGACGCCGGGCGCCTGCGCACGCTCGACCACGAGCATCTGGTCGGCCCCGATGCCGAAGCGGCGGTCGGCGAGCGACTTCCATTGCGCGGGGCTGAGCCCCACCTGCTGGTTGATCGCGTCGATGACGATGAAATCGTTGCCGGCGCCGTGCATTTTCGTGAACTTGAGCTTCATCGCGGCATTATAGGGTTTGCGTTGCCGGGGCGGCGGCGCGTCCATAAAAGCCGGGCTCGCCGGGCGGACGTGTCTTGAAGCGCTTGTGCGCCCAGAAGTATTCGGCCGGCACCTCGCGCACCCGGTCCTCGATGAAGGCGTTCATGCGGCGCGTGGCCGCGGCGATGTCCGGCCCCGGATAGTCTTCCCAGGCCGGGTAGAAGCGCACCTTCCAGCCGCGATAGCCGGGCAGGTAGGTCGCGATCACCGGGATCACTCTTGCGCCGGTGGCCGCCGCGAGCCGCGCCGGCGCGGTCAGGGTGGCGGCGGGGATGCCGAAGAAGGGGACGAACTCGGCATCCTTCGCGCCAAAGTCCATGTCCGGCAGCATGAAGAACGGCAGCCCTTCGCGCATCGCGCGAATCACCGGCTTGATGCCCTCGGCGCGGGTAAACAGCTTGACCGGCTTGAAGCGCGAGCGGCCGCGCCGCAACACCGCGTCGAACGCCTTGTTCTGCTGCTCCGCATACATCGAACAGGCCGAGATTTCCATTGCGATCGCCGCGCCGGCCACGTCGAGGCAGACAAAGTGCGGGCACAGCAGGATGGTAGGACTCGAGGTCATCTGCTCGATCGGCATCGACGGTTCGACCACGATCAGCCGGCGCAGGCGTGCCTCGGATGCCCACCACAGCACGCTGCGTTCGAGGACGCTGCGCGCATACGCCTGGAAGTGGCGGCGCGCGATCGCGCGGCGTTCGCGTTCGGGCAGTTCCGGCATGCACAGCCGCAGGTTGGTCAGCGCGATGTCGCGCCGCTTCTTCAGCGCGGCGAACAGCACGCTGCCTATGCCTTCTCCGAGCCGTCCCAGCACCGGCAACGGCAGCCAGTGCAACAGCCATAGTGTCAATAGCAATGCTTTCATCGAACCTCTGTCGCGGCGGGAGCGACTCCCGGCGGGGTCTTGTAGCGGTTATAGCTCCAGAAATACTGTTCGGGGCAATGCGCGATCAGCCGCTCCATCGCGGCATTGACCGCGCGCGCCTGTTCCTCGGTTGTACCGGACAGCGGCTCATGCAGGCGCTCGATCACGATGCGGAAGCCACCGCGTACGCGCAGGCCGTAGGCGATGATGACGGGCGCGTCCGTCATCTGCTGCAGCTTGGCCGGCAGCGTCATCGTATAGGCAGCTTTGCCGAAGAAAGGTGCCCATACGCCTTCGCCCTGCTGCGGCACCTGGTCCGGCAGCATGCCCACCGCATCGCCGTTCCTGAGCGTCTTGAGCAGAATGCGCACGCCGGATAGATTTGCCGGTGCAAGCGATAGCCGGCCGCGCTTGCGCGCGCCTTCGAGCAGCGGCTTTAGGGCCGCCTTCTTTGGCGGGCGATAGAGAACCGTCATCGGCAGCCTCGTGGCGACGACCTGGGCAGTCACCTCGAAGCAGCCGAGATGGGGCGTGAGGAAGATCAGGCCGCGGCCTTCGGCCAGCGTGCGCTCGATCAGGTCCCAGTCTTCGAGGATGGCCGCGGACAACAGCCGCTCTTCGGACGCGAACCACACGAACGGCAGTTCCATCACGTTCTTTCCCGCTTCTGCGATCGCGCGACGCAGATGTTGCGCATATCCTGCGCGCGCAATGTTCTGCTTCATGCGACGTCGGTAGGTGGGGGAAGATAGGTAGACCAGCCAGCCCAGGCCTGCGCCCATCGCGTGCAGCCAGGACAATGGCAATCTTGACAGCAGGCGAAACAGAGTGACCAGCATCAAAGAGCGTGCGGAACGTTTGTCAAAAATTTGCAGACGCGTAAAATAGCACACCAAGGTTTCGTCGCAGGGAGGCATAGGTTCGCCGCATGCCGATGAAACCGGTCCGCCGAGTTAATCAGACAACTTGCGAGGCGGAATAAAAATCTCGCTAAAGCGTCGCAGGCACAATGGGATTGGCCGCGACAGGGGTCAACAACAACAGGAGCCTGCGATGGCAAATCAATATCTTTTCACTTCCGAATCCGTCTCCGAAGGTCATCCGGACAAGGTCGCGGACCAGATCTCGGACTCCATCCTCGACGCAATCCTCGCCCAGGATCCGAAGGCGCGCGTGGCCGCCGAAACGCTGTGCAACACCGGACTGGTGCTGCTGGCCGGCGAAATCACCACGACCGCCAACGTCGACTACATCACGGTCGCGCGCGACACCTTGAAGCGCATCGGCTACAACAACGCCGAGTTCGGCATCGACTACAACACCTGCTGCGTGATGGTCGCGTACGACAAGCAGTCGCCCGACATCAAGCAGGGTGTCGACGAAGGCAGCGGCATCGACCTTGACCAGGGCGCCGGCGACCAGGGCCTGATGTTCGGCTACGCGTGCAATGAAACGCCCGAGCTGATGCCGGCGGCGATCTACTATGCGCACCGCATCGTCGAGCGCCAGTCGCAGCTGCGCAAGGATGGCCGCCTGCCCTGGCTGCGTCCGGATGCGAAGTCGCAAGTCACGCTGCGCTACGTCGACGGCAAGCAGGTCTCGATCGACACCATCGTGCTGTCGACCCAGCACAGCCCCGAGATGCAGCACAAGGCGATCGAGGAAGCGGCGATCGAGGAAATCATCCGTCCGGTCGTGCCGAAGGAATGGCTGAAGAACACCCGCTACCTGATCAATCCGACCGGTCGCTTCGTGATCGGCGGTCCGCAAGGCGACTGCGGTCTGACCGGGCGCAAGATCATCGTCGACACCTACGGCGGCGCCGCGCCGCACGGCGGTGGCGCATTCTCCGGCAAGGATCCGACCAAGGTCGACCGCTCGGCCGCATATGCCGGGCGCTACGTGGCGAAGAATATCGTCGCCGCCGGCCTGGCCGAGCGCTGCCAGATTCAGGTGTCGTACGCGATCGGCGTGGCGCGCCCGACCTCGGTGATGGTGACGACTTTCGGCACCGGCCGGATCAGCGACGAACAGCTGTCCGAACTGGTGCAGGAGCTGTTCGACCTGCGCCCGAAGGGCATCATTCAGATGCTCGACCTGCAGCGTCCGATCTACGCGAAGACCGCCGCCTACGGCCACTTCGGCCGTGAGGAGCCCGAGTTCAGCTGGGAGCGCACCGACAAGGTTGAAGCGCTGCGCGCGGCCGCACGGCTGTAAGGCGGAGCGACTGCGGCGCGAATCGGGAGGATGACGGGTTTTGCAAGTGCTTCGTAGTGTCGCCGCAGGGCTTGCGGCCTGGATCGGGATCGCCTGTGCCGTGCCGGCGCACGCCGGCATGCAGCAGGCGGAGTGGTGCGCACGCCTGGGCGCGCGCCTGGCGAGCGTTACGCCGGACCTGTGCGAACGCAGCGCGCTGCGCCCCACCGGCGCCGCTTCCCACGAGGGGTTTCCGATCCTGATGCGCGCGGTTCCGGCCGACGTGCGCGGCAACGCGAAGCCGGTGCGCGTCATGCTCCTTGGCGGCATCCATGGTGACGAACTCACCTCGGTGTCGGTCGTGTTCCAGTGGATGGACCTGCTCGATCAGGGGGGTGCGCGCCGTTTCGAATGGCGCATCGCACCGGTGCTGAATCCGGATGGCCTGCTCGCGCCCAAGCCGCAGCGCATGAATGCACGCGGTGTCGATCTGAACCGCAACTTCCCGACACCCGGATGGGAGCGCGACGCCAAGCACTACTGGGTGCAGATGACGCGCAGCGATCCGCGCCGCTTCCCCGGGGAGGCGCCGCTGTCGGAACCGGAATCGCGCTGGCTGTTTGAAGAGATGGAGCGCTTTCGTCCGGACGTGATCATCTCGGTGCATGCGCCGTTCGGCGTGCTAGATTTCGACGGTCCGAGTTCCAGCACGCCGCCGCGCCAGTTCGGCCGGCTGTACCTGAGCCGGGTGGGCGTCTATCCGGGATCGCTGGGCAACTACGGCGGCATGCACAAGCAGGTGCCGGTGATCACGATCGAGCTGCCGAATGCGCGCACGATGCCGCCGAAGGATGAGGTGCAGCGCATCTGGCGCGACATGCTCGCGTGGATAGACCGCACGCTGGCGCAGGAGGCGCAGCCTTCGTCCGGCATCCGCCGCGTGGCGGCCGAGCAGGCGCGTCAAGTCGAAGAGCATTGAGGTTTTCCCGCTGGCGGCGCTTGCCCTGTCGGCTATAATTCAGGATTCCAAGGAGCGTTGCAGCCCGGCTGTTCAGACCGGGTCAGGCTTGGATCCCGGGGCATCCCCCTGTCGCAACGGCGCTCACGTTACTTTTTTCTTATTCACTGGAAAGGAGGGCGTGATGAGCGCCGTGATTTCAGAAGCCAATACTTCCCAAGACTTCTTCGTTGCCGATCTCTCGCTGGCCGACTGGGGCCGCAAGGAGATCAAGATCGCCGAGACCGAAATGCCGGGCCTGATGGCGATCCGCGAGGAGTTTGCCGCCGCCCAGCCGCTCAAGGGCGCGCGCATCACCGGTTCGCTGCACATGACGATCCAGACCGCGGTGCTGATCCAGACGCTGGAAGCGCTGGGCGCCAAGGTGCGCTGGGCCTCGTGCAACATCTACTCGACCCAGGACCACGCCGCCGCCGCGATCGCGGCCAACGGCACGCCGGTGTTCGCATTCAAGGGCGAGAACCTCGATGAGTACTGGGACTTCACGCACCGCATCTTCGAGTGGCCGAACGGCGAATACTCGAACATGATCCTCGACGACGGCGGCGACGCGACGCTGCTGCTGCACCTGGGCGCGCGCGCAGAGAAGGACATCGGCGTGCTCGACAACCCCGATTCGGAAGAGGCGACCTGCCTGTTCAATGCGATCCGCAAGAAGCTTGCGACCGATCCGACCTGGTATTCGACCCGCCTTGCCCAGATCAAGGGCGTCACCGAGGAGACCACCACCGGCGTCCACCGGCTCTACGACATGATGAAGGAGGG
>DATLGF010000120.1:0-5101 GCA_035540575.1 Noviherbaspirillum sp. | reverse complement strand
GGTCGAGGAGGTCGACATGCTGGCTCTGAAGCAGGCGGGCCTGGTACCCGAGCTGGCGCGCGCCGTGCGCGTGATCAAGGCTGGCGAGATCACCCGCAAGGTGAGCCTCAAGGGTCTGGTCGCGACCAAGGGTGCGAAGGCAGCCATCGAAGCGGCCGGCGGTTCGGTCGCCTAAGCAAAGCAAGCAGCTTGTTCGGAGCAATAATTGGCGACGTCTTCACCACTCGCTAAGAGCGCAGCCAGCGGCTTCCCTTGGGGACGCCTTTGGTTCCTGCTGGGCGCACTCGTGGTCTACCGTCTCGGCACCCACATTCCGGTGCCGGGAATCGACCCGGCGCAACTGGCAGTGCTGTTCGACCAACAGTCCGGCGGACTGCTCGGCATGTTCAACATGTTCTAGGGCGGTGCACTGGAGCGGTTCTCCGTCTTGGCGCTGGGGATCATGCCGTACATTTCGGCGTCGATCATCATGCAGCTGCTGTCGGTGGTGTCGCCGCAGCTCGAGGCACTGAAGAAGGAAGGCGAGGCTGGCCGGCGCAAGATCACGCAGTACACGCGCTACGGCACGTTGGTTCTGGCGCTATTTCAGGCGATCGCAATCGCGATCACGCTGGAATCGCAACCCGGCCTGGTGATCGACCCTGGTCTCGCATTCCGCTTCACCACGGTGGTGTCGCTGGTGACGGGCACGATGTTCCTGATGTGGCTCGGCGAGCAGATCACCGAGCGCGGCATCGGCAACGGCATCTCGATCATCATCTTTGCCGGTATCGTTGCGGGCTTGCCTAGCGCGCTGGGCGGCTTGTTCGAGCTGGTGCGCACTGGTGCCATGCACACGCTGTCGGCGATCCTGATCTGCGCGATCGTGGCCGCGGTCACGTTTGCAGTGGTCTTCATTGAACGCGGTCAGCGCAAGATCCTGGTGAACTACGCGAAGCGCCAGGTGGGCAACAAGATCTACGGCGGGCAAAGCAGCCACTTGCCGCTTAAGCTGAACATGGCTGGTGTGATTCCGCCGATCTTCGCGTCGTCGATCATCCTGTTCCCGGCAACGATCACCAGCTGGTTTACTGCCGGCGGTGAGGACGTGAATCCGGTGGTCCGCTTCCTGCGCGACCTGGCTGCGTCGATGGCGCCGGGGGAACCGATCCATGCTCTGCTGTATGCGGGCGCGATCATCTTCTTCTGCTTTTTCTACACCGCATTGGTTTTCAATGCCAAGGAAACGGCAGACAATCTGAAGAAGAGCGGCGCCTTCGTGCCCGGGATTCGTCCGGGGGAGCAGACCGCGCGGTACATCGACAAGATCCTGATGCGTCTGACGCTGGCTGGCGCCCTGTACATTACGCTGGTCTGCCTGTTGCCGGAATTCCTGGTTGCCCGCTGGCAGGTACCGTTCTATTTCGGTGGAACCTCGCTGCTCATCATCGTCGTCGTGACCATGGACTTCATGGCGCAGGTCCAGAACTACGTGATGTCGCAGCAGTACGAGTCGCTGCTGCGCAAGGCGAACTTCAAGGGCGGCATTCCGATGCGTTGATTGGCGCACGAGCGAGCGTACCGAATGGCAAAAGACGACGTTATTCAGATGCAGGGCGAGGTTCTCGAGAACCTTCCGAATGCAACGTTTCGAGTCAAGCTGGAAAACGGACATGTGGTACTCGGCCATATCTCCGGAAAGATGCGGATGAACTACATCCGGATTCTTCCCGGAGACAGGGTCACCGTGGAACTGACTCCCTATGATTTGAGCCGGGCACGTATCGTGTTCCGTACGAAGTAAAGCAACCTACAGCAAGAAAGAGGGCAAAAATGAAAGTGCTCGCATCAGTCAAGCGCATCTGCCGCAACTGCAAGATCATCAAGCGCAAGGGCGTTGTTCGCGTGATTTGCACCGAACCCCGCCACAAGCAGCGCCAGGGTTAATTAACGTTATTGATCAAGGAATAACGAATGGCACGTATTGCAGGGGTCAACGTCCCCAACCACCAACACACCGTTATCGGCTTGACCGCGATCTTCGGAATCGGTCGTCCGCGCGCGCAGCAGATCTGCGAACAGACGGGCGTTTCGACGACGAAGAAGGTCAAGGACCTGGACGATAACGAACTGGAAAAGCTGCGCGATGCGATCGGCAAGTTCGTCGTTGAGGGTGACCTGCGTCGTCAAGTGTCGATGGACATCAAGCGCCTGATGGATCTTGGCTGCTATCGCGGCCTGCGTCATCGCAAGGGCCTGCCGGTCCGCGGCCAGCGCACCCGCACCAATGCCCGTACCCGCAAGGGTCCGCGCAAGGCGGCGCAGGCGCTGAAGAAATAATCGCCACGCCCCGTTCGAATAGTCGGATTCAAGGAAAGAGTTATGGCAAAAGCCCAAAGCAGCGCTGCAGCAGCCCGCGCACGCAAGAAAGTCAAGAAGAATGTCGCCGAAGGTGTTGCGCACATCCACGCCTCGTTCAACAACACCATCATCACGATCACCGACCGCCAGGGCAACGCGCTGTCGTGGGCGACGTCCGGCGGCGCTGGCTTCAAGGGCTCGCGCAAGTCGACGCCGTTCGCCGCGCAGGTCGCAGCCGAAGCTGCCGGCCGTGTCGCTCAGGAATACGGCGTGAAGAACCTGGAAGTGCGTATCAAGGGTCCGGGCCCGGGCCGTGAGTCGGCCGTGCGCGCATTGAACAACCTGGGCATCAAGATCACCCAGATTCAGGACGTGACGCCGGTTCCGCACAACGGCTGCCGTCCGCCGAAGCGCCGCCGCATCTAACCGACGTCGCAGAAGTTGCAGTAGCGGCCCGCCAACATGCTTGGCGGGTTTTGTTCTTAAGACCACCGTCCGGTTGCATCAGGACCGGACTAGCGCCCGTCAGTCGTCGCCGTACATGAGCGGCTGTCTGGGGCGTCATTCAACAAAAGGAAATCAACGTGGCACGTTATATCGGACCCAAAGCCAAACTGTCCCGCCGTGAAGGCACCGACCTGTTTCTGAAGAGCGCGCGCCGCTCGCTGGATTCCAAGTGCAAGCTCGACTCCAAGCCGGGTCAGCACGGCCGCACCTCGGGTGCCCGCACCTCGGACTACGGCAATCAGCTGCGCGAAAAGCAGAAGGTCAAGCGCATGTACGGCATCCTCGAACGCCAGTTCCGCCGTTACTTTGCCGAGGCCGACCGCCGCAAGGGCAACACCGGTGAGAATCTGCTGAAGCTCCTCGAATCGCGTCTGGACAACGTCGCCTACCGCATGGGCTTCGGTTCGACCCGCGCCGAAGCGCGCCAGCTGGTCAGCCACAAGGCGTTCACCGTCAATGGCGAAGTCGTGAACATCGCCTCGTATCTGGTCAAGCCGGGCGACGTCGTTGCCGTGCGTGAGAAGGCCAAGAAGCAGGCGCGTATCCTCGAGGCGCTGTCGCTGGCCGAGCAGAGTGGTCTGCCGGCGTGGGTTTCCGTGGACGCCAAGAAGATGGAAGGCACGTTCAAGTCCTTCCCCGAGCGTAGCGAAATCGCCAACGACGTCAACGAATCGCTGATCGTCGAACTGTATTCCCGCTAATTGGTTCCCCGCCTCCTGATCCAGGAGGCGGATTTCTTTGTAATGCCATCAGCCTTATCGGTGTAACGAGCCGAGGGTATTGAAAAGGACATTCCATGCAAAACAGCTTGTTGAAGCCCCGTATCATCGAAGTCGAGGCGCTCGGTGCCGGTCACGCGAAAGTCGTGATGGAGCCGTTTGAACGCGGTTACGGCCACACCCTCGGGAACGCGCTGCGCCGTGTGCTGCTCTCGTCGATGGTCGGTTATGCGCCCACGGAAGTAACGATTGCCGGCGTGGTGCATGAATATTCGTCGCTGGACGGCGTCCAGGAAGACGTGGTCGACATGCTGCTGAACCTCAAGGGCGTGGTGTTCAAGCTGCACAACCGCGACGAAGTGACGCTGTCGCTGAAGAAGGAAGGCGAGGGCACTGTGCTGGCTTCGGACATCGATCTGCCGCACGACGTCGAGCTGATCAATCCGGATCACGTGATCGCCAACCTGACTGCCGGCGGCAAGCTGGACATGCAGATCAAGGTTGAAAAGGGCCGTGGCTACGTCCCGGGCAATGTGCGTCGCCTGTCGGAAGACGCGAACAAGACCATCGGCCGCATCGTGCTGGACGCGTCGTTCTCGCCGGTGCGTCGTGTATCGTACGCGGTCGAATCGGCCCGCGTGGAACAGCGCACCGACCTCGACAAGCTGGTGATGAACATCGAGACCAACGGCGTGATCTCGCCGGAGGAAGCGATCCGCCAGTCCGCCCGCGTGCTGGTTGATCAGCTGAATGTTTTTGCGGCGCTGGAAGGCACGGAAGCCGCCGCCGAAGCACCGTCGCGCGCACCGGCCGTGGATCCGATCTTGCTGCGTCCGGTCGACGACCTGGAACTGACCGTGCGTTCGGCGAACTGCCTGAAGGCGGAGAACATCTACTATATCGGCGACCTGATCCAGCGCAGCGAGAACGAGCTTTTGAAGACGCCGAACCTGGGCCGCAAATCGCTCAACGAGATCAAGGAAGTGCTCGCCTCCCGCGGCCTGACCCTGGGCATGAAGCTCGAGAACTGGCCGCCGGCTGGTCTGGAAAAGTAATTGCCGTAGCCTTCCCCGTGCGCGGGGAAGGTGTGTTTTTGCAAAGCTGTCGTTAAATTCTTACCGGCCCGCGTCAGGGCATACCTGACGATAGAAGAGCTGGATTCAAACTCAATCGAAAGGAAATACCATGCGTCATCGTCACGGCCTTCGCAAGCTGAACCGTACCTCGTCCCACCGTCTCGCGATGCTGCGCAACATGACCGTCTCGCTGCTGCGTCATGAAGCAATCAAGACCACGCTGCCGAAGGCGAAGGAACTGCGCCGCGTCGTCGAGCCGATCCTCACCCTCGGCAAGACCGACAACCTCTCGAACAAGCGTCTGGCGTTCTCCCGCCTGCGCGACCGCGAAATGGTCGTCAAGCTGTTCAACGAACTCGGCCCGCGCTACGCGAACCGCAACGGCGGCTACCTGCGCATCCTGAAGATGGGCTTCCGTCAGGGCGACAACGCGCCGATGGCGTTCGTCGAGCTGGTCGA
>DATLGF010000119.1:0-15660 GCA_035540575.1 Noviherbaspirillum sp. | reverse complement strand
AGAACATCATTCCGGTCACACTGGAGCTGGGCGGCAAGTCGCCGAACGTCTTCTTCGAGGACGTGATGGCGGCCGACGACGACTATTTCGACAAGTGCCTCGAAGGCTTCGCGATGTTCGCGCTGAACCAGGGCGAGGTGTGCACCTGTCCGTCGCGCGTGCTGGTGCAGGAATCGATCTTCGATCGCTTCATGGAGCGCGCGCTCGCACGGGTGGCGGCGATCCGCCAGGGCAATCCGCTCGACAGCCAGACCATGATCGGCGCCCAGGCTTCTCAGGAGCAGCTGGAGAAGATCCTGTCCTATCTCGACATCGGCCGCCAGGAAGGCGCGCAGGTGCTGGCCGGCGGCGAGCGAAACGTACTCGATGGCGACCTCGAGAAGGGCTATTACGTGAAGCCGACCGTGTTCAAGGGCCACAACAAGATGCGCATCTTCCAGGAAGAGATCTTCGGCCCGGTCGTGTCGGTCACCACGTTCAAGGACGAGGACGAGGCGCTGGAGATCGCCAACGACACGCTGTACGGACTGGGTGCCGGCGTGTGGACGCGCGACGGCGCGCGCGCGTTCCGCATGGGCCGGGGTATCGAAGCCGGCCGGGTATGGACCAACTGCTACCACCTGTACCCGGCTCACGCGGCCTTCGGCGGCTACAAGCAATCCGGCATCGGGCGGGAGAACCACAAGATGATGCTGGCGCACTATCAGCAGACGAAGAACCTGCTGGTGAGCTACAGCCCGAAGGCGCTCGGGTTCTTCTGATGCAGGAAGGGGCCGTGCCGCGGGCGGGGGATGACGTCGCTGGGCCCCGGCGTGCGCCGAGGCGCAGGGTGCCGGTCATCCCCAAGCGTCACCCCGGCGAATGCCGGGGTCCAGCCACGTTGGAACTCGGCCCATGCATGACAACGCCGAACGCAGCACACGGATCCGGAGAAACAATGAACGACGAAACCGTTCCGCCTCGCGTGCTCGCCACCGAGGCGGCGCGCGAACTGATCGCCGCACTGAAGGCGCGCCATGGCAAGCTGATGTTCTTCCAGTCCGGCGGCTGCTGCGACGGCAGCGCGCCGATGTGTTTTCCAGAGGGGGAGTTCCCGGTCGGCGCGGCCGACGTACGCCTCGGCGATCTGGACGGCGTGCCGTTCTATATCGGCGGCGACCAGTACGAATACTGGAAGCATACGCAGCTGATCATCGACGTCGTCCCCGGGGGCGGCGGCATGTTCTCGCTGGAGAACGGTAGCGGCAAGCGCTTTCTCACGCGCTCGCGGCTGTTCACGGACGCCGAGTATGCGCGGCTGATGCAGGACGCTACCTGAGCTTGCGGTAGATGGTGTTGCGCGAAATGCCCAGTGCGCGCGCGGCGGCGGAGACATTGCCGCCGTGCGCGCCGATCGCCGCGCGAATCGCCTGCGCTTCGACATCTTCGAGCCGTCCGCTGCCGGCCGCAGGGGCGCGCGTGCAGCGCGCAGCCGGCACATCGGACGGCGCCAGATCATCGAGAAAGTCGTCCGGCATGTGCGCAAGGCCGATCACTTCGTCGTCGCCCGCCATCACCACCGCGGTGCGAACCAGATTGGCCAGCTGGCGCAGATTGCCCGGCCACGGGTGGCGCCGAAACTGCGCCATGACCTCGGGCGCGATCCGGTAGCGTCGCTCGGGCGCCTCGGCAGCAAGCAGTTTCCCGATCACCGCGTCGAAGTCCTGGCGCTCGCGCAGCGGCGGCAGCTTTACGACGAGACCGTTAAGGCGGTAATACAGGTCTTCGCGGAAGCTGCCGGCAGTCATCATGTCGCGCAGGTTGCGATGCGTCGCGCAGATGATGGCCACGTTGACCGGCACGCAGCGGCTGCCTCCCAGCGGAGTGACCATGCGTTCCTGCAGCACGCGCAGCAGCCGCGCCTGCAGGGCCGGCGGCATGTCGCCGATCTCGTCGAGAAAGAGCGTGCCGCCGTCGGCCTGCAGGATGCGGCCCTGATGGCCCTTGCGGCGCGCACCGGTGAATGCGCCGTCCTCGTAGCCGAACAGTTCGGATTCGATCAGTGATTCCGGGATGGCCGCGCAGTTTACCGCGATGAAGGGGCCCGCCGCGCGTGGCGAATCGCGGTGTATCGCGTGGGCGAGCAGTTCCTTGCCGGTGCCGGTTTCGCCGTGAATGACGACAGGGATGTCGCGCCCTTTGATCTTCTCGAGCCGTGCGATGAGGGCCGCGATCTGCGGATCGCCAGTGTCCAGCGCATGCAGTGCCGAGCGGGGGCGGACTGTGGCGGTCTGGCGCGGCGCGCCCGCGCTCGCACGGGCGCCGGAAGCCGCAATGCTTGCGGCATGGCTGAGCCGTACTTCGGCGCGCGCCTGCACGCGCACGCCGCTGGGCAGGAAAAGAGTAAGCGGGTCCGGCATCGCGGTACGGTAATGATCGACCATGGCCGACACCCCGATGCCGAACAGCGATTGCAGCGTGTGCGTGCGCAGCGCTGTCGGCGCCAGTCCGAGCTGGAACTGCGCGCTGCGGTTGGCGCTGATGCAGCGGCCGCCCGGCGCGAACGTGACGATGCCTTCCATCAGCGTGCCGAGGAACTCTGCCCGGCTGTGAAAGCGCAGCGTGATGCCGTCGGCGCAGGCGGCCGCGAGCAGCTGGTTCTCGATCATCTGCGCCGACATGCGCACCAGCGCCATCGTGTGCGGATGGAAGCTGTGGCGGTCGCCGGTGACGTCGAGTACGCCGGCCAGCGTTCCCGCGGCGTCGAAGATCGGCGCGGCCGAGCAGGTCAGCACATGGTTGGCGCGCAGGTAGTGTTCATCCGCATGCACCAGTGCCGGCGCGGCCTCCGCAATCGCCGTTCCGATTGCATTCGTGCCGCGCCGCTGCTCGGACCAGGCGACGCCGGGCGCAAGCGCCACGCGGCGCGCCTTCTCGAGAAAATCGTCGTCGCCGAGCGCATGCATGATCACGCCTTGCGCGTCGGTCAGTATCACCATGCTGTGGGTGTTGACGATCTGCTCGTACAGCGTCTCCATCACCGGCAGCGCGTACTGGTGCAGCGCGTGGTTCTGCTCTATCACGGCGCCGAGCGCCGAACGGGTGAGCGGGGAATACTCGGGGTTCTCGGCGGTATGGAGCCCGAACGAGGCCGAGCGCGCGTGTGCATTCCTCACCATTGCGCTGTGCAGCTGCGCCGGAAGAGTGCCATGAGGTAACGCCGAGGGGTGTGCGCCTGGATGATCCACTGTGGTCTCCTCGCGGGTCGTGCGCCCGCTGTGCGTATGTGGCTGTGCGGCAGCGCGGCCGGGGCGGCTGCGGCGGCGTCCATTATCACGTATCGCAGGGGGTGTGAATACCGGTATGCGCACGTTCGGTGCTGCATGTTCCGGGCGGCAGCGAGGTGAACATTTGCACGGGCCGCGCATCTGAGCTGCATGCCCGCACCTCATGCTCCCGGCCGTCCCGCGTCGCGCTCGCGCGCAGCCAGACCATTGCCGCCGCGCGTCGCGCCGCAAACCGATTCGCTCGATGACGTGCGTGCCGCCGCGCGCGGCTGCCAGGCATGTCCGCTATGGGCAGGGGCCACCCAGACCGTGTTCGGCGAAGGCGCCGAGCATGGGCGCGTGATGCTTGTAGGCGAGCAACCTGGCGACCAGGAAGACCTGTCCGGCCATCCGTTCGTCGGCCCCGCCGGGCGGCTGCTCGACCGTGCGCTGGCGGAGGCAGGCATCGAACGCGACGAGGTGTACGTGACCAATGCGGTCAAGCACTTCAAGTACGAGCTGCGCGGCAAGCGGCGCCTGCACAAGAAACCGGGCGATGTCGAGATCGCCGCCTGCGTGCAGTGGCTGGAACGCGAACTGGACCTGGTGGCGCCCGCGCTGGTGGTGGCCCTGGGCGCGACCGCGGCGCGCGCGCTGCTCGGCCGCGCCACGCCGATCGAGGCCAACCGCGGCCGCCTGATGTCGTTCGGCGAAGACAGGCAGCTTCTGATCACCACCCATCCATCCGCCTTGCTGCGCATGCCCGGCGAGCTGAAGGCGGCCGCCTATGCGCGTTTCGTTGCGGATTTGCGCATTGCGGCGCCGTTCGCCAGCGGGTCCGGCTGACTGCTTTGCTCAGCCGGCGCTGATCCCGGCGGTCGCCGCGGCTTCTCGCCTCAGGACCGCCCGAGCGCCTTCAACAGGCCGGGCTGGACGATTTCGATCCAGTAGCCGTCCGGATCCTTGATGAAGGCGACGTCGCGCATCTTGCCCTGCTCGGGCCGTTTCACGTACTGCACATTGTTCTCATCGAACCAGCGGATCGCCGCAGCCAGGTCGGGTACGGAAAAACAGATGTGGCCGTAGCCCTGCGGCTGGGCGTTGCCGTCGTGGTAGCGGAACTCGGCATCGCTCTCGGTGCCCCAGTTGTGGGTGAGTTCCAGGATGCCGCGCTGGCTGAAGGTCCAGGCGGTGCGCTCGCCGACATCCTCGGGCGGCGCCTCGTTCTCGTCCAGGCGCGCGAGGAAGTAGAGCGAGAACTTCATCTCGGGGAAATCGAGCTTGCGCAGCACGCGCATGCCGAGAATGCGCGTATAGAAATCCAGCGAGATCGCCGGATCCTTGACGCGTACCATCGTGTGGTTCAGGGTGAAGCCGCGGGTGGCGGCGGGCGTATCCTGATGGACGCCGGGGTGGTTTTCGGTCGTGAAGGGCATGTTCGGTATGTGATTACGCGAAGTGGAGTGAAAAGCGTGGGGCCGCAAGTGTAGGCCAGGCGCGGTCCGCTTGCAGGAAAGACAAGGCGGCGCGCAAACCGGTTCGACCCCGGGCCCAGGCCGTTTGTTCGTTGCCCCTCCGCCAATTTTTGGTGCATTTGTGCACAAAAAGTGCGCGATTTGTTCGCCAAAGACGATCTTTCCGCCTCGAATTGGGGCAAAATCCCACTCCCGAAGACGCGGCCACCATGAAAGTGTCCCGCGCACATTTCCCCCCCCTTTGCGAAAGGACGTCATGAAGTACCAAAGCCTGGAAGAATTCCTCGACTACGTCAAAGCGCGCAACCCCGGCCAGCCGGAGTTCCACCAGGCCGTGGTGGAAGTGATGGAGAGCCTGTGGCCGTTCATTGCCAAGCATCCGCGCTATGCCGAGCACGGGCTGCTGGACCAGCTGGTCGAACCCGAGCGCGTGATCCAGTTCCGCGTGTCATGGGTCAATGACAAGGGCGAAGTGCAGGTAAACCGCGGTTACCGCATCCAGCACAGCTCGGCGATCGGTCCCTACAAGGGCGGCCTGCGCTTCCACCCGTCGGTAAACCTGTCGATCCTCAAGTTCCTCGCCTTCGAGCAGACCTTCAAGAACGCACTGACCACGCTGCCCATGGGCGGCGGCAAGGGCGGTTCCGATTTCGACCCGAAGGGCAAGAGCCCGGGCGAGGTGATGCGCTTCTGCCAGGCGTTCGCCGCTGAACTGTTCCGCCATGTCGGCTCGGATACCGACGTGCCGGCCGGCGACATCGGCGTGGGCGGGCGCGAGGTCGGCTTCATGGTCGGCATGGTGAAGAAGCTCACCAACCGTTCCGACTGTGTATTCACCGGCAAGGGTCTGAGCTTCGGCGGCTCGCTGATCCGTCCGGAAGCCACCGGCTACGGCACCGTGTACTTCGTCGAGGAAATGCTCAGGCAGAAGGGCCGCTCGCTGGAAGGCATGCGCGTCTCGGTGTCCGGTTCGGGCAATGTGGCCCAGTACGCGGTCGAGAAGGCGATGGCCTGCGGCGCCAAGGTCGTGACCGTGTCCGATTCTTCCGGCACCGTGGTCGACGAGGAAGGCTTCACGCCGGAAAAACTCGCGGTGCTGATGGAAGTGAAGAACCACTACTACGGCCGGGTCAACGACTACGCGGAGAAGGTCGGCGCGAAGTTCATCGCCGGCGCCACGCCGTGGAATGTGAAGGTCGACGTTGCACTGCCGTGTGCGACGCAGAACGAACTGGACGAGAAGGACGCCGCCACCCTGATCGCCAACGGCGTGATCTGCGTGGCCGAAGGCGCGAACATGCCCTGCACCGCCGAGGCGGCCAAGCTGTTCGAGGAAAAGGGCGTGCTGTACGCGCCGGGCAAGGCCAGCAATGCGGGCGGCGTTGCCACCTCGGGCCTGGAGATGACCCAGAACGCGATGCGCCTGTCCTGGAATCGCGACGAGGTCGACGAGCGCCTCAAGAGCATCATGGTCAACATCCATGCGGCCTGCATGAAGTACGGCCAGCGTGAAGATGGCAGCGTCAGCTACATCGACGGCGCCAACATCGCCGGCTTCGTGAAAGTGGCCGACGCGATGCTCGCCCAGGGCGTGATCTGATCCTTGTATTGCCTGCACCCCGGCCCGCGGCCGGCGGTGCCGGGACAGCAACCACGCAGAGCGCGCCGCAGTGCTCGTCGCGTTCGCGTGGTTCAATTTCTTTCCCCCGCAACATCCTGCCCCACCGGGACCTTTCCCGCGTCCATCCTGTCAATCGCATGAGTAGCTCCACAGTTTGCGAAAGGACCGTGATGACGAACCAGAAGACCCCAGAGCAGAAACCGGAAGATCCGAAGCGCGCGGATGCCAGGACCGAGGCGGAAGCGAAATCGGTCGACGGCAAAGCCGGTCAAGGCAACAAGAGCAGCCACGACCACATGAGCCATATCAAGGCCAACACCCACGAAGGCGCCGGCGGCGGCGCCAAGGCCAAGCGCGGGCACTGAGTCGCGATCCCTGATGCTGCGCCGCGCTGCGTTCAGAAGCGCGCAACCGTCAGCGCAATGAACAGCAGCAGCACGCCGCGCACCGTGCGTTCCACGGTGAAGTGGCGTGCGATGCGCTCAAGCTGCAGGTGCAGGTCGCGGTCATCCCAGAGCACCGACGGCAGCCAGCTGACCGCCGTCAGCGTGCAGCGTCCCAGCCAGGCAAGGCACTTTTCGACGGGCAGCAGGAGGTCTCCGGGCGGCACGGCCGGGACACGGCGCCCCGAACGGGCCGCGATGGCGGCCAGGATCAGTCCCGCAACGACCGGCCAGGTCGACGACAGCAGTGTCCCGGCCTTGAGCGCGTACGCGAACCCGCCTTCAGGGGCCAGCAACCAGGTGGAGCCGAGCACGGCAATCAGCAGCAGGCTCCAGGGCAATACCATGCCCCGGTGGTGTTCGTTGGATTCGCGCCTTGCGGCCAGCAGCATGAAGCGCGCCATCAGCAGCGTGGTGCCGACGGCCGCCAGCGGCAGCAGCCAGTGCAGCCATGCCGGCCAGGGCGCCGGCACATCGGCCAGCGCGACTTTCAGGCCGCTCTTCACCAGCGCGCCGCTGGTGAACGTGAGGCCCGCGAGGGCCAGCGCCGGGATCGCCAACGCGGCCAGCACGCGGTGCCGCTTCCGCGTCGAAGCGACGACGCCGCAGCCGAGGAACAAGGCGCTTTTCGCCAGCGCATGATGGAACGCGTACAAGGTCACCGCCGGCAGCAGCAGGGGCCAGAGCTGCGGCGCCAGCAGACCGGCGCCGACGCCGAGCGCAATGAATCCCATCTGACTGATGCTGGAGTACGCCAGCAGCACCTTCATGTTGGACTGCGTCACCCCGACGGCGACGCCATAGAACATCGCCAGCAGCCCCACGCCCATCAGAACCTGCCCGGTTTCCGGAAGCGCGAGCGAGCCAAGCGGGAGATAACGCACCCAGCCCAGCACGCCGGCCTTGAGCATGACGCCGGACAGCACGGCGCTGGCGGGAATTGGCGCGACCGGATGGGCCAGCGGCAGCCACATGTGCAGGAGCAGAATGCCGGCCTTGATGCCGAAGCCGCACAGCAGCAGCGTCGCGTGCAGCTGCGTGACGGGCGCAGCGGCGAGCGCATCGAAGTAATGGTTGTTTTGGCCTGAGTACACCAGCAGCAGGATGCCGGCCACCAGCATTGCCTCGCCCAGCATCGCCATCGCGAGATAGACGCGCCCGGCACGCAGCGCTTCGGCAGTGCCGGCGTGGATCACCAGGCCATAGCCGCAGAAGGTCATCAGCGCGAACAGCAGATAGAAGGTGGCGGCGTCAAGCGCAAGGCAGAGCCCGAGATTGCCGGTCTGGGTCGCGAGGAAGAACGCCCAGAAGCGCGTGCGTTTCTGGTCCCCGTGCAGGTAGCCGCGCGCAAACCAGCCCGCGATCAGCCAGACGAAGCTGGTAAAAAGCAGGAACATGCGCCCGGTTTCGTCGACGCCGAAGCGTGCGCCGAGCAGGAGCCACGGGACTTCGACCGTGGTTCCTGCAGGGGCCAGCACGGCCAGCGCCAGTGCCGGCAGCGGCGTGAAGGGCGCCGCGGCCCGGGCCGCCGGACGCACGGCGCGCAGCAGGAGCAGCGCGGCGGTGCCGAGCGGCAGCAGGAAGGCAAGCAGAATCAGCGCATGCATCGTCACAGCCCGTGGTATTGAAGACTGACGATCAGCTGCGCCCAGCCAAGCGGGCTGATCGGATATGCGGCGAACAGGCCGGCTGCAACCGTCATCACGGCCGTCGCAAGCGGCGGGATAAGCAGCAGCCGCGAGGTTTCCCAGCGGCCGCGGCGCGGGATCAGGTTCTCGAACGGCGCGGCCGGATGCTTGAACCAGGCGCGGTAGAGAATCGGCAGGAAGTAGGCGGCATTGAGCAGGCTGGATACCGCCAGCAGCGCCAGCGCCCAGCCGGCGCCCGAGTCGAGCGCGCCGAGCCCCAGGTACCACTTGCTGATGAAGCCGGCCATCGGGGGCACGCCGATCATGCCGAGCGCCGCGCAGGTGAACGCCAGCGTGTTCCAAGGCATGCGCGCACCCACGCCGTCGAGCTCTGTGACCTTGTGAATGCCGAGCGTCTCGGCGTAATTGCCGGCGCAGAAGAACATCGTGACCTTCATGATGCCCTGGTGGATCAGATGGGCGAGCCCGCCTATCGTGCCCAGCGGTCCGAACAGCGCGACGCCCAGCACGATGTAGGAGACCTGGCTCACTGTAGAGTAGGCCAGGCGGCGCTTGAGGTCATCCTGGAACAGCGCGCGCAGCGAGCCCCACAGGATCGTCGCCGAAGCCAGCAGCGCCAGCGGGAGCAGCAGCCCGAGCCCGTGGGCGACTTCGATGCCGTAGACCTCGTACAGCACGCGCACCACGCCGAAGGCGCCGGCCTTGACCACGGCAACCGCATGCAGCAGTGCCGAGACCGGCGCCGGTGCCACCATTGCAGAGGGCAGCCAGCCGTGCAGGGGGATCAGCGAGGCCTTGACGCCCAGCCCCGCGATCAGGAACAGGAAGATGATGCGCAGCTGCGTCGCTGCCTCCGGGCCGGCGCGGGCCGCGTTGCCGGTGTGGGTGAAGTCCACTGTGCCGCACAGTGCGTACAGCCACACGGTACCCACGAGGAGAAGGGCGCCGCCGCCCAGCGTGTAGGCGAGATAGCGGTTGCCAGCGTGCAGCGAGGCGGCGTTGCCGCGATGGACCACGAGCGGGTAGGTGGCCAGCGTGAGCAGCTCGTAGAAAAAGAAGAAGGTGAACAGGTTGCCGGCCAGTGCGATCCCGACGGTGGTCGTCACGCAAAGGCTGAAGAAGCCGAAGAAGCGGTTGCGGTCGGCCGAATGCTGCAGGTAGCCGATCGCATAGAGCGTGGTGAGAAACCACAGCACTGCAGAGAGCGTGACGAACAGCAGCGCAAGCGCATCGACCTGCAGCACAAGCTCGAGCCCTGGCACGACGCGGTGACTGAAACGGTACTCGTATCCCTGGGTGACGCCCCAGAGCATGATGCCGACGAAGACCAGCTTGATCGTGGCGCCGGCCATGTTGAGGAATACGCGCAGATTCTCGCGCGACTCGTCGAGGAAAAAGATGATCAGGCCGGGAATGAACGAACTCGCCAGCGTGAACACCGGAAGCAGATTGTCGGGCGATGCAATCATTGTTGAGGGGCGACGACGCTGGAACGGCCGCGTGTTATTACGGAGCATCTTTCGGTTGGATGCGTTTGGCCGGTGCGAGTTTTGGGCGCCGCAGGCGCGCCCGGCGCCGATCTGCAATCCGCTCTAAGATGTTCGCTTCCCCATGATTCCGACACGAACCGACATGAGCGATCTCTCCGCCTTCCCGATCACGAAGAAATGGCCGGCGCGCCATCCTGAGCGCATCCAGCTGTACTCGCTGCCTACGCCCAATGGGGTGAAGGTGTCGATCATGCTGGAGGAGACCGGGTTGCCGTACGAGGCGCATCTGGTCAGTTTTCAGCACAACGACCAGACCTCGCCCGAGTTCCTGTCCTTGAACCCGAACAACAAGATCCCGGCCATCATCGATCCCGCAGGACCGGGCGGCAAGCCGCTGCCGCTGTTCGAATCCGGCGCGATCCTGCTCTATCTCGCGGACAAGACCGGCAAGTTCCTGCCCGACGATCCCGCGCTGCGCTACCAGACCGTTCAGTGGCTGATGTTCCAGATGGGCGGCATCGGGCCGATGTTCGGCCAGCTCGGCTTCTTCCATAAATTCGCCGGACGTGAATACGAGGACAAGCGTCCGCGCGACCGCTATGTCGCCGAAGCGAAACGCCTGCTCGGCGTGCTCGAGCAAAGACTTGCCGGGCATGCGTGGATCATGGGTGACGAGTACACGATCGCCGATATCGCGACCTTCCCTTGGGTGCGCAATCTGGTCGGCTTCTACGACGCCGGAGAGCTCGTCGGCTTTGGCGACTATCCCCAGGTGAAGCGGGCGCTCGATGCGTTTGCGGCGCGGCCGGCGGTCGTGGCGGGGCTGCACGTTCCGGCGCGACCGGCCTGAAGCAGGATTGAGACGCAAGCACTATACTTGCCGCCCAGCAATTTCCTCTTTCCCATGCATCTCCCTCTCACTCCCGCTTCCGCACCCACCACCGCCGGTTACCGGGAACGAACGTGGCAGAAGAAACACGCGGATCTGCTGCGCGCCGCGACCCGGCTGTTCGCCCAGCAAGGCATCGTCAACACCAGCACCAGCGAGGTGGCGGCAGCGGCCAAATCGACCGAACGCACGCTGTTCAATCATTTCCAGTCGAAGGAAGGCCTGGTTCGCGCGGTGATCGCCGAGGCCATCGTGCCGCACCTGGCCGAACGGGCGGTGTCCGACGTGCGCGCGCTGCTTGGCTGCGCGCCTGAAGAACTCGAACAGCACATCGCGGGCCTGCTCAGCGCCCGGCGCCTCGCGTATGAGGAAAACACCGAGCTGACCCGGCTTCTGCTGATGGAGCTCGTGCGCGACGAAGCGGTGCGCAAGGATTTCGGTGCGCAATGGTATGCGCAAATCTGGCTGCCGATACGCGATCTGTTCGCCGAGCTGCAGGCAGGCGGCAAATTGAGGCACGAGCTCTCCGCCGACACGCTGGCGACGATCTTCTACTCGATCACGGTCGGCTACCTGATCGGCCGCACCATACTCGCGCCGGAAGCGCCATGGCGCGACGAGCAGGACGTGCAGGATCTCGCCCGCTTCTTCCTGCGCGGCGCCGGGGCGTGACGCGGCGCAAGACCGGGGCCGCGCCATTGGCCGGCTCCCGGTCGAAATCCTGATCGGGCTCAAACATTCTTCCGATCACAGCGGCGCATGCGCGACTCCAACTTCGACGGCGCATGCCGGGGGCGAGAAGCGGGCGCAAGGCGCGCTCTTCCCCGCAGTCCCGCTGCGCGAACGAGAGCGCCTCCAACATCATGAAACTCGCGATCATCGGCTGCGGCCGCCAGGGTGAGCGGCACCTGGCCGGCCTGCGCGAAAGCAGATACGCAGCCATTCCGGTTGTCGTTGCCGATCTCCATGCGTCGCGTTCGCGTGGACTGGCGGCACGATTCCACACATGCGACGCAGCGACGGTGGATGCGGCACTGGCCGACCGGGATGTCGGCGCCGCGCTGATCTGCACGCCGACCATGTCGCACGCGGCGCTGTGCGCACGCGCGCTGCAGGCCGGCAAGCACGTGCTGTGCGAGAAACCCTTGTGCGACAGTCTGTCGCAGGCCGCGCGGCTGCATGCGCTGGCGCGGCAGGCCGACCGGGTACTCGCAGTCGGCTACATCTATCGTCACGCGCCGCGGCTTGCGGCGGCGCGGGCAGCACTCGTCGAAGACAGTTTCGGCAGTCCCGCCACTCCGCTGGGCAAGGTCCTGACCGCATGGCTGCGCGCGGGCGGGCGCGGCGACCAATCGCGCTGGAAACACCAGCGCGCCGACGGCGGCGGAGCGGTCAACGAGATGCTGGTGCACATGATCGACCTGGGCATCTGGATTTTCGGCCGATGCGAACGCGTGCATGTGCTGGCCAAGAAAACGCTTAACCCGGTGCGCTCGATCGCAGGCGAAACCTTCTCGCCGGATACGGAGGACTTCGTCATCGTCAAGATGGCCTGCGCCGGCGGCCTCGAATACTTCATCGAGGCGGACCTGGCCACGCCCGGTTTCGTGCAGTACCTCGACGTGGTCGGAGAGAACGGCAACCTGTTCACGTCGATCCTGCCGGAATTCCCCAGCTATCTGTTCCTGAGAACGGAAAAGGACGGCTATCCGGCCGGACGCAGCGTGCTGGGCGAAGGACCTGGCAACTATTACGTACCCCAGATCGAAGCCTTCCTCGACGCCACGCAGGGCCGTCCGGCGCCGTCGCTGCACCGGGCGGAAGACAGTCTGGAGGTCATGCGCCTGATCGATGAGGTGGCTTGTTCCGGACATCCCGCACCGCCCCGGCCACGCGCTCCACGATCCGCGACTGGTCTGGCTCTGCCAGGTCGGCGCTCATGGGAAGGCTGAGCACGCGTGCAGACAATTCCGCTGCGACCGGGCAGCCGTCGGTCTGCGGATAGTGCGCATAGGCCGGCTGGCGATTGAGGGGTAATGGATAGTGGATCGCGCTCGGAATGCCGGCTTCCTGCAGCAGCGCGCACACGCGCGCGCGATCGTCCGCAAGAATCGTGTACTGCGCGAACACGCTGCTGCGGTCGCGTCGTTGCCGGATGCGGGCAACGCCGGCCGCGTCGAGCAGTTCGCCATAGCGCCGGCCGAGCGCTGCGCGCCGTTCGAGCTCCCATGGGAAGCGTTCAAGCTTGGCGAGCAGGATCGCGCACTGCAGGCTGTCCATCCTGCTGTTGAGCCCGATACGCGTGTGCAGATAGCGCCCTGACTGGCCGTGATCGCGCAGCTGCCGCGCGGCCTCGGCGAGCGCGTCATCGTTCGTAAACAGCGCTCCCCCGTCACCGTAGCAGCCCAGCGGCTTGCTCGGATAGAAGCTGGTGCAGCCTATCGTGGAGAGATTGCCGCTACGCATGTCGCGGTAGCAGGCGCCGAAGCTTTGCGCGCCGTCCTCGACGACGGCCAGGCCGTGCGCTTGCGCCAGCGCGCTGATGGCCTGCATGTCCGGCGGCTGGCCGTACAGCGAAACAGGCAGGATCGCCCGGGTGCGCGGCCCGATGGCGGGCCCGATCTTCGTGGCATCGACATTGCCGGTATCGGCTTCCACGTCGACGAACACCGGCACCGCGCCGGCCAGCACGATCGCCTCGGCGGAGGCGACGAAGCTGAACGCGGGCGTGATCACTTCGTCGCCGGGCCCGACGCCAAGGGCCAGCAGCGCGATCTGCAGCGCATCGGTTCCGTTGGCGACGGTGACGCAGTGGCGCGCGCCCGTGTAGCCGGCGAGCGCGGTCTCGAGTTCGGCAACCTCGGGGCCGAGGATGAACTGGCCGTGCTCGAGCACGCGCTGGATGCGCCCATGCAATGCAGACTCGAGCGCACGGTACTGCGTCTTCAGATCGGTAAACGGAATCATCGGCGGCCGGCGTGGAAGGTTCCTGCTGCCGGTGTGACAGCGCGCAGCGCCGATGGTTGACGCTTCAGCCGCTGAGTACCGTGACGACGACGCGCCGCCGCTGCGGGCCGGTACGGTGTTCCCACAGGAAGATGCCTTGCCAGGTACCAAGCAACATCCGGCCGTCGCCGACGGGCACGGAAAGGGCAGGGCCGGTCAGCACACTGCGCCCGTGCGCGGCCATGTCGTCCGGACCTTCGAGATCGTGGCGGTAGGCGGGATCGCCGTCGGGCGCAAGCCGCCCGAGCAAAGTTTCCAGATCGCGCCGCACATCGGGATCGGCGTTCTCGGTGATCGTCAGCGAGCAACTGGTGTGCTGAACGAACACATGGACGATGCCGGCCTTCACGCCAGCCTGCTCGACCACCCGCGCGACCTCGGCCGTGATGTCGCGCGTGCCGCGGCCGGCGGTGGAAAATTCAAGTATTGCCTGGTGTGTCATACCGGCTCCCCCGCGGCTTGTGCCCCATTGCCTCGCCCATGCGGATTGCGCGCGTGGCAGTCCATTCCCGGTTGAACTCGAGCACGTCCTTCGGGAACAGCATCACGACCGTGGAGCCGAGCAGGAAGCGACCCATTTCCGCACCTTTTGCCAGCACGATCTCCTGGTCGCGGTAGTGCCATTCGCGCACGGTGCGCGAGCGCGGCGGGTTCACCACGCCATGCCAGACCGTCGCCATGCTGCCGACGATGGTGGCGCCGACCAGCACCAGCGCAAACGGGCCGAACGCGGATTCGAAGACGCAGACGACGCGTTCGTTGCGCGCGAACAGGCCGGGCACCCCGCGCGCGGTGGCCGGATTGACCGAGAACAGCGCGCCGGGAACATAGATCATGCGCGTCAGGCGGCCGTCGCACGGCATGTGGATGCGATGGTAATCGCGCGGGCTCAGGTACAGCGTGGCAAAGCTGCCGTGGTCGAACATCCGCGCCAGCGACGCGTCGCCGCCAAGCAGTGCGGTGCTCGAATAGCGGTGTCCCTTGGCCTGGATGATCTGGTCATGTTCGAGGGGGCCGAACTGGCTGATCGCCCCGTCTACCGGGCAGATGAAGTCGGCGTCGGCGAGCGGGCGTGCATCTTCGCGCAGCGCGCGCGTGAAGAAATCGTTGAAGCTTGCGTAGCTGGCGACGTCGGGGTTCTGCGCCTCGGTCATGTCGACGCCGTAGCGCTGGATGAACCAGCGTATCACCGGCTGCGTGAAGCGGCCGCCCTCGCCGCGCGCGAAGCGGCCCGCGAGTTCGGTCAGTGCCTGCTTGGGTAGAAGGTATTGATGGAGTATGAAGAAACGCGACACGGCAAATCCCGAAATTGAATCGCCCCGATTATAGCCGCGTGACATGCGGCGTCCTGCCGAAAGGGCGGTCCGGGTCCCCGTGCAAGGGGCGAAGGCGGACGCTGCGGCAGGAACCGGCTTGACGCCTGCCGGGAACACCACTATCGTTTGCCGCACGTTAATCGACCGACACCACGCGTGAAAACCAGGGACCCGAGGCCGCACTGCGCCGCTTGCAACCGAAGCGAAGACCCGCTGGAGGGAACGCATACCCGTTACAAGCTGCGCCGGGCATGACGTCCCTGCCGCTGTCCTTGCGCAGCCGCACGACGCGCACCCTGCTCGTCGGCTTCCTCGCCACGCTGGCCATCCTGGCCCTGGTCTGCACCTACGGCTTTCTGCGCGTGCACAAGATGAATGAAGACCTGCGCGACGCCGCGCAGGGCAGGGCGCACAAGATTGCGCTGATCGAAGGCATGCAGAGCCTCACGCGCGACGCGGTCTCGGCGCTCTATCTGAGCCAGATGCAGCCCGGTGCGGCAGACGCGGCCAGTCGCAAGACGATCGA
>DATLGF010000118.1:0-2357 GCA_035540575.1 Noviherbaspirillum sp. | reverse complement strand
GTCGTATACATATGCGTCGGTCACGGGGGTCTCCTCACAGATCGGTGTGAAAGCGTGGAGCAATCATAAGGGTCGCGGCTTTACAAAGCAACTGCTTGGTTAGTAGAATGGGTCGCAGCCTTGAGGGCGTCGGCTTGCCCGTCGTTCCGCAGGCGGAGCCTGGCTCGGGGTTCGCAGTACTGCTGGAGTCTGAACTGGGCTCCCGCCTGCGCGGGAGCGACAGATCACGGGCATCGCGTTAGATCGGATCTCCCTGACCATGCGCAGTGCCGTCACGGTTCGGAAGCCCGACGAACAGAACAGAACAGAACAACGAGGAGACCATGTCCTACCGCTCCATATTCCGCCCCGGCCTGTTCGCCGGGCAGGTTGCCGTCGTCACCGGCGCTGGCTCGGGCATCGGCCGCTGTACCGCGCACGAACTCGCCGCGCTCGGCGCGAAAGTCGCGCTGGTCGGGCGCAATCCGGACAAGCTGGCGTCGGTCTACGGCGAGCTCGCCGACGCCGGCGGCCAGGCCAGCATGCACATCTGCGACATCCGCGACGAGGATGCGGTCCTGGCGACCGTCGAGGCGGTGCTGAACCAGCATGGCCGTATCGATGCGCTCGTCAACAATGCGGGCGGGCAGTTTCCGTCGCCGCTGAAGGACATTTCACTGAAAGGCTGGGAGGCGGTCGTGCGCACGAACCTGACCGGCGGATTCCTGATGGCGCGCGCCTGCCTGAATGCATGGATGCAGGCGCAGGGCGGCGCGATCGTCAACATCACCGCCGACAACTGGGGCAGCATGCCGGCGATGGGGCATTCCGGCGCCGCGCGCGCCGGCATGGTCAGTTTCACCGAGACCGCCGCGCTTGAATGGGCGCAGTACGGGGTGCGCGTGAATGCGGTTGCGCCCGGCTATGTTGCCTCCAGCGGCATGGATTCCTATCCGCCGCAGATGGGGCCGGTGCTGCGCAGCGCGATGACGGGCGTGCCGCTGCAGCGCATGGCCAGCGAAGCGGAAGTGTCGGCGGCGATCGTGTTTCTGCTGTCCGAGGCCGCTTCCTTCATCACCGGCACCGTGCTGCGCGTCGACGGCGGCCGGCCGCAGATGCGCGCTGGCTGGACTGCCGGCATCGCGAAGTCCGACAAACCGGCCGTACGCGCGTTTGACGGCTTTCCGCTTGCGCGCCCCCCGAAGATCTTCAACCCGGACCAGGACTGAGCATGCCGGCCATCGAATCGAAGATTGCGACATCCGGCGACGCGTTTGCGCAGAACCGCGCGGCGCTGCTGGCGCAGATCGAAGCCTTGCGTGCGCTCGAAGCCCGCACCTGCAATGCCTCCTCCGCATCGAAGCCGCTGTTCGACAAGCGCGGGCAGATGCTGCCGCGCGCCCGGGTCGCGCGCCTGCTCGATGCCGGGGCGCCGTTCCTTGAACTGTCGACGCTCGCCGGTTACCTGATGGACCACAAGGACCCGGAAAAGAGCATTCCGGGCGGCGGCGTGATCGCCGGCATCGGCTATGTCGAAGGCGTGCGCGCGATGGTCGTGGCATCCGACGCCGGCATCAATGCGGGCGCGATGAAGATGGCCGGGCTCGACAAGCTGCTGCGCGCCCAGCACATCGCGCTCGCGCAGAAGCTGCCGTTCATCCACCTGGTCGAGAGCGCCGGCGCGAACCTGCTGGAGTACCGGGTCGAGCATTTCATCCATGGCGGCAGCGCGTTCTGCAATCTCGCGCGGCTGTCGGCCGCCGGCCTGCCCGTGATCACGGTCGTGCACGGTTCCTCGACGGCGGGCGGTGCCTATATGCCCGGCCTGTCCGATTACGTGGTGATGGTGCGCGACCGTGCGCGCGCCTTCCTGGCCGGTCCTCCGCTGCTCAAGGCTGCAACCGGCGAGATCGCCACCGAGGAGGAACTCGGCGGCGCCGACATGCATGCGCATGTATCAGGCCTTGCCGAATACCTTGCCGAGAACGATGCGGACGCCTTGCGGATCGCGCGCGACATCGTCGCCTCGCTGGACTGGAACCGCGACCAGCCGCCCCTTCGGCACGGCTGGAAGGCGCCGCTGTATGACGCCGACGAACTGCTGGGCATCATGCCCTCGGACCCGAAGAAACCGGTCGACATGCGCGAGGTGATCGCACGCATCGTCGACGGCTCGGACTTCCTCGAATTCAAGTCCGCCTATGGGCCGGCCACCGTGGTCGGGCATGCGGCGATCTGCGGCGTGCGCGTCGGCATCCTGACGAACAACGGCCCGCTGGACCCTGCCGGCGCGAACAAGGCGACCCACTTCATGCAGGCCTGCTGCCAGTCCGGCACGCCGCTGCTGTTCCTTCAGAACACCACCGGCTACATCGTGG
>DATLGF010000117.1:0-2502 GCA_035540575.1 Noviherbaspirillum sp. | reverse complement strand
ATCCCGGCTTGACCGCCTTGATCCTCGTGCTGCTGATCGCCGTGCATGCGTGCGGCGGTGATGATGTCAAGCGCGCCGACGATCAGCGCATGCGCGGCGATCAGCAGCACGAGGATCAAGGCGGTCAAGCCGGGATGCAGGAACGCGATCGCGCCTGTGCCGATGCTGAACAGGCCGAGCATCAGCGGCGCGCCCCAGTCGAGTTTTTCGCGGCGGTTGGCAACCGAGCCGAACACGGCGGCCGCGCCGCCGATCAGCGCGTAGGTGGCGAACAAGGCCATCAGCACGACCAGCGTAATGCCCGGAAGAATCAGCGCGACCGCTCCGAAGGCGATCAGGGCAACGCCGCGGAAGATCAGCACCCACCATGGCTGAAAGGCGTTTTCGTTCATGTTGTCCTCCTTGTGGTTGCTCACTTGCTGATGAGTACGACGGGTGGCGCCGTTTTCGGGTTGGAACGGCGGGGAGGGCGGGAGTTCGCGGGCAGCACATGCCATCGCGGTTCGAAGCGATGAGGTCCCGCGTCGCAGCGCGCCTCGGGACGACAGGAAATGAGCTGTCATTCAGAGCGCAGCGAGGAATCTCATCCTTCCCCACCCCGATGACAGTCATCAACCCTATGCCGCCCGCGAGCGCATCGAGTACACCAGCAGCGCCAGCGCAATCATCCCGAACACCCAGTAATCAACCGGCGCGAACAGGAACCAGTGCTTGTGCCATGCGATGTGTTCTTCCGTGAACCGCCCGATGCCGTAACCCGGGTTGGTCACGAACCAGAGGAAGTCCTCGACGATCCAGAACACCATCAGGCAGCCGAGCACGCGCGCTTCGTCGGGCCAGCCCCAGCGCGGCTTGAAGAAGGCCGGCAGGTGGAATGCCAGTCCGATGAAGCTGAACATGGTGGCGTGATAGCCGGTCAGCGGACGGCCGCCCCAGAACACGTCGAGCATCCAGTGATCCTCGATGCGCCAGGTCGGCAGGTTGGCGGCCCAGCCGGCATCGCCTTCAATGTGGATCTCGACCTGCGCGAACAGCAGCGCGAGCATCATCGTGTAGGCGAGCGTGGCAGCGAGGCGCCAGGTTTCTGCATTGCGGCTGGTCATGGTCAGGAAGGCAGGACGGTATCGACGACCTCGCGCGCGGCATGCACGCGGGCGAGGGACAGTGCGCGCTTGCGCATCTCCGCCAGCTGCGCGGGATGCCCGAGCAACTGGCGCAGGCGGAACTCCAGCGCGGCCATGTCGCAGGTCTTGAGCGCCGCGCCCTGTTCGAGCAGGTAATCCGCGTTGCGCTCTTCCTGGCCCGGGATAGGCTGCGTGAGGATCATCGGCAGTCCCATCGCCAGGCACTCGGAGGTGGACAGTCCGCCCGGCTTGGTGATCGCCAGGTCGCTGCATGCCATCACACGCTCGACATGCTCGGTGTAGCCGAGCGCGACGAGGCGTTTCGGATGGCGCGCGGCGAGACGACGCAGCGCGGCGAGCACGTCGGCATTGCGTCCCGCCAGCGCGATCATCTGGATCTCCGGCGCGGCCTGCAGCAGGCGTTCTGCGGTCTCGTCAAGCCGGCCCAGACCGGCGCCGCCGCCCATCAGCAGCACCGTCGTGCGGCGTGCATCGATGCCAAGTTCGGCCGCGCAGGCCGCACGTTCCAGCGGCTGAGCAAACGCCGGCATCACGGGAATACCGGTCACGCGGATCGCATCGGCCGCCATGCCGGCCGCCCGCATTCGGTACGCGATCTCTTCGCTCGCCGCGAAGTAGCCGTCCACGCCCTCATGCACCCACATCCGATGCAGGTCGAAATCGGTGACCTGCACCCAGACCGGACAGGCGAGCCTGCCTTCGCGGCGCATTCGCGCGAGCAACTCTGCCGGCAGGAAATGGGTGCAGACAATCGCCTGAGGCTGGGCTTGTTCGATCTCCGAAAGCAGGCGCTGCGCGCTCCAGCGCTCCGAGGCGCGACGCAAGCGCTGCCAGAGCGAGTCGGCATGCGCGGCGTTGCTCTTGTGGTACAGCCATGACCACATCAACGGATGGCGCGCGACGATGCGCAGATAGACATCGGTGTAGATCGCGCGCAGTCCGAGTAACACATGGTCCATCGCGTCGATATGACGTGCCGTGCCGCGCCCAGCGGTATTGGCTGCGGCGCAGATCGCCTGTGCCGCGCGCACGTGGCCGGCACCGGCGGAAACCGAGATCACGAGCAGCGTGGCAGGCGCGTGGCGCGGGACGGCGGTGGGAGCAAAGTCTGTCCCGAGCAGCGTCTCCAGCGGCAGGCGGTCCGCTTCCGCTACATAGCCGGTTCGCATTGCGCTTCCTCGGTGTCGATGAAGGCCGGCGCATGCTCAGCCCGCGCGGTCTGCGCCATCACTTCCTGCCAGGTCACCAGCCGCAGTTCGCCGCTGCGCTCCTCGACCAGCGCGGTCAGGCTCTCGACCCAGTCGCCGTCATTGCAGTACAGGATGCCGTCGATTTCGCGGATCTCGGCCTTGTGGAT
>DATLGF010000116.1:0-13348 GCA_035540575.1 Noviherbaspirillum sp. | reverse complement strand
GTTCACGCATGTGTACGAGCCAGACCGCCACCACCATGTTGATCGCGATGATCAGCGCAGCCGGGCGTGTCCAGATGCCGATGATGATCAGGACAGGCGCGATCACCTCGCCCAGGTACACGAGATAGGCGAGTGCCGGCGGAAATCCCTGACGCGCCAGCATGCCCATGATCGGATCGACGCCGTTCAGCACCTTGGCGATGCCGTGCAGGAGGATCAGGAAGGCGAGCGTGACACGCAGCAGAAGCTTGCCGAGATCGTCGGAGGTTCGGCTGGGTGCAAGTAGGGGCATGGCGGTTTCCTCTTGTTGTTGATCTGTTTGCGGGTTGGGAGGCCGTGGGCCGGATGTTGTTCAGTTGCGCGGATAGTCTGAAGCGAACACATTCGAGCGAAGACCTTTGCTATGTCGCTCACCTCGGCGGGCCATATGGTCACACAGCCCGGGCAGGCGGGCACGGGGCGGATCAAGCGCTTGCCACGACCCGGCAATGAACAACGCCGCGCGGTGCGCGGCGTTGTTCGGGTCAGGGAGCCAGGCTGAAGTCGGTGGAGACGTCACCGGTCGAAACGTCCGCCGCTTGCGTGCGCGGCTGATACCCCGCCGCGCTCGCCTCCACCGAATACTTCCCGGCGATGGCAGGCTGCGCGGTCAGCGTGAGCGGCAGCGCGCCGAACTGGCCGAGGCGCGGCGCGGCGGTAGGCAGCGTCATCGAGTAATCGCCGGTCACGACATCGGCATTTCGGTACTTGATCGTCACCCGCGGCCCGGCCGCGAAACTCTGGGTGGCCGACACCAGCGCTTGCGCATCGGCCGGCGTGAGCTTGCCGCTGACCGTGGCGGTCGCCGACGGCTGCAGCGTCAGCGGGGCGGCCGCGGTGCTGAGCGGCGTGTCCTTGCTGACCGTGACCGGTACGCTTGTGATCACGTCGCTGGCGCGGGCGTCGGCGGTGACGACCACCGTATAGTTCCCCGCCGGCAGCGGCGCCAGCGAGAACGCGCCGGTCGTATCGGGCACGGTGCTCTTGACGATCACGCCGTCGACCTGGGCCGAGACCATCGGATTGTCTGCCGCGGTGATCGACGGATCGAGCACGCCACTGATCGCGCCGCTGGAGGCCATCGGCACGATGCTGATGACCGGCTTGAGCAGATGGCCGCCGTGCCCGCGGGTGACGACGGACTTGCACGCGTCGAAATCGAGGGCGAGTTCGGTCCTGTCGCCGCCGGCAATATCGAAGCCGCCGACGAGCTTGATGCCGGTCTGGATCGCGCTCGGCGTGGCCAGCGCAACTGGCGACCCGCCCACTGGCACGACGGAATTGGCCAGCGGTGCCGCGCCGGTGTTCGGTGCAAGCACCAGCCGCATCTGCGTGTACCGGCCCGCCGGCAGCTCAACCTCGCCGAGTTCGGCGAGCACGCCGTTGGTGAGCTTGAGAAGATCGAACTGGCGTGCCGGCTCGAGCACGATTTCATGCCAGCCCGAGGCGTTCTCTCCCGCGTTCTCGGCGGCATGCACGCGAACCTTGCTGATCGTGACGTTCACCTCGTTGAAGCCGCATGCCGGGGCGTCGGTCAGATAGACACCGAGCGTGCCGTGGCTGGTATCGGAAGAACCGCCGCCGCAGGCAACGGCCAGCAGGGCCACCGGCGCGCACAAGGCAAGATTGCGAAACATTGTCTTCATGAGCTTCCTTGCAAATGGGATAGGCCGCTGACGGGCGGCGAAAATTGCAAGTGGGAAATTTAGGGGAAGGCATGCCGCGCGGGGCGGCTTGTTTCGCGAGGATACATCTCGAACAATTTGTTGCAATAGCGTAAGTTTTTCGCGCAGCCCCCGCGCAATGCCTCAGTTCAGCGCCAGTCCTTCAAAGTCGGCGCGCGGCAGATGGCGCCGCAGATCGCTCGCATCGTAGATCAGCGTGAGCTTCGTGAAACGTCCGGTTTCGGGTGCCAGTTCAAACAGTGTGACGCCTTCCGCAGTCAGCGTATTGCCATCGTCGAGCACCCAGGTGTAGCTGAACTGGAGTCCGATCACGTTCTTGTCGAGGCCATCGAGTACATTGCGCAGGCGTGCGATCGCGCGCCGGCGCTTGCGGAACAAACAGGTATGAAACTCTTGCGCCGAACCATGGCCGGCAATCGGATCGCTCACCGTCGCCGCCGGCTCGAATAATTCGAGTACTGCAGCCAGGTTCCCGGAAAGAACCGCTTCCCGGTATTTGCGCACCTGTTCATATGCATACATGCTTTGCCCGCTTGAAATGAGGCCGACTAACCCTGATTGCTGAAAGGATATGCACCCTGCTGCGGCGCAGCAATCCCATAACTTTGGGATATCTCAACGGCTTGACTTACATCAAGCATGGCGGTTCACCTCCGCCCGTGCCGGCGGGGGAGGCGTGGCCGCTCGCGGGAGTCGGCGCCTGCGCCTCGCGTTCTTCGCGGACTCAGCCGCGCCGGACGGCCGGCCGCAGCAGCACGACAGTGAGCGTGATCACAGTAATGGGCAGGACAAAGGACATCATCACCGCGCTGAACTGGGCAAGCCGTTCGTGGCTTTGCGCGGCCATGATCAGGTAGGTCGCGTAGGCGGCGTAGTAGGCGAGAAACACCCCTCCTTCCCAGCGCGCGATTTCACGGCCCGAAATGAATACCGGCAGGCAGGCGAACGAGACGGCAAGCATCACCCAGATATCGAAGTTCAGCACTGCCGGCGCAAGACTGAGCCCCTGCGCGCTCGCCAGTCCCGCGATGCCGAGGCAGCCCAGGATGTTGAAGGTGCAGCTGCCCACCACGTTGCCGATCGCGATATCGCGCTCCTTGCGCAGGGCCGCCATGACGGAGGTCGCCACTTCGGGCATCGAGGTCCCGGCGGCCACGATCGTCAGGCCGATCACCAGGTCGCTCACGCCGATAAGCCGCGCGAAGGTGACGGCCGACTGCACCAGCCACTGCGAGCCGAGCACGAGCAGCCCCAGTCCCGCGGCAATGAGCAGCAGCTGCACGGCCCAGTGGGACGTCCATTTACCCGCCACGCTTGTGCTCTGCGACCCTGCGTCCGGCTCGCCCGCTGCCTCGCGACGGGATTGCAGGATCAGGAATACCGTGTAGGCGATCAGCAAAGCGGCCAGCAGAGCGGCGTCGAACAGGCCGAGCACACCGTCCAGTCCCTGCACGAGCAGCAGCAGCGAGGCGCCGATCATGATCGGCACTTCCTGGCGGATGATCTGGCTGTGGACGACCAGCGGCGTGATCAGCGCAGACAGCCCGAGGATGAACAGCACGTTGAATATGTTGCTGCCGACCACGTTGCCGACTGCGATATTGATCTGTCCTTCGAGGACCGCGCCGACCGAAACCGCGACTTCCGGGGCGCTGGTGCCGAACGCAACGATCGTCAGGCCGACCACGAGCGGAGAGATTCCCAGAGACAGAGCGAGCCGGGATGCGCCCCGCACCAGCAGTTCCGCGCCTGCGACCAGTGCCACCAGGCCGCCTATGAACGTCCACACCATCACGCCCTCTCCTCTCGTCAGTCGTCGCGCCATTATGAGCAAGGGCGCGCAACTGCGCTTTGTTCAAGGTGGACTCGACGCAAGAAGCCGCGTCTCCGGCGGCCGCATTATGCGGGCGAGGCTGAACTGCGCAGCGGTGCCGGGCGGCCCTCGCGTCCGTTCGCGCGGAACTGCCGCGGCGTGGCGCCGGTTGCCTTTCGCATCAAGCGCCGCAGCGCGGTCGCGTCCTCATAGCCGACGCGCAGCGCCACTTCGTCGACTGACAGCTTGCTGTTCTCCAGCAGCGCGCGCGCCTTGTTCAAGCGCACACTCTGCACAAGCGCCAGCGGACTGCGCCCGGTGGCTGCCTTCACGTGCCGCGCCAGCGTGCGTGCGGACATCGCGAATTCCATGGCAAGCTCCTCGATGCAGGGCGCATGCGGCAAGCCCGCCTCCACGCGCGCAGTGATCCGGGCAACCAGCTCGTTACCCATTGCCATCATTTCCGGCACGACGAACGGCGCCTGCGCGGCGCGCGCATCAATCAGCAGCACCCGCGCGACCGCATCGGCCAGCGCCACGCCGAAGCGCGTTCTCACAAGGTGCAGCATCAGGTCGGTCTGCGCCATCGCCGCACCGGCGGTCACCAGCGGGCCGTCTTCGATCACCATGCGGTCCGCATCCACCGTGCAACCCGGCGCGAGCCTGTGCAGCAGCGGCGCCAGCCACCATGAGGTGGTCACCTTCCTTCCTGCCAGCAGCCCGGCGGCCTGCAGCAGGAACACGGCCGAGCACGAGGCCGCCACCGCGCCGCCGGCGCGCGCGTGCGCGCGCAGCGCCGCGATCGCCCGCAACGCGTCCGGCTCCGTAAAGCGCTGCGCGAGCGCCTTCGGATGTGTCAGCCCTAGGCCGGGCACGATCCAGACCGAATGCTCGGACCGCACGCGGGCAGGAAGCGCCGCTCCCTTCACCGACATCCCGTTCGACAAGGGCGCGCTCGCTCCACCCGCGCAGAGCACGCGCCAGCGCGGCGCGCTCGCGCCGGCGCGCGAGGCCGTCGCCGCCGCCGCGGCCAGCACGTCGAGCGTGGTCGCGACGCTGGACGCATTCGCGCCCGGAAGGATCAGAACGGTGAAATCATTCATGTGGCAAATCTAGCACGAAAGATGTCGATTCCGACACTCCCGGACGAGGCCGCGGTGAGGTGTACTTATGACTCCCGTCAACCCACAACAGGAGGGCTTCAGATGAAAGTGCGCAGCATGAAAGAGGACGATCCGCTCGAGGACTTCGCGCATCGGGAGATCACGCTCGAGGGCAAAACCAGGACCGTCCACGTAGCCGGCAGCGGCGCGGCCGTGATCGTCATGGCCGAGATGCCCGGAATCAGTCCGCAGGTCGCCCGCTTCGCCCGCTGGGTGCGCGACGCCGGCTTCACCGTGTACATGCCGTCGCTGTTCGGGCGCGACGGGGCGGTGCCGGACGCCGAGGAAGGCGCCGAGGTGTTCCGGCGCGCCTGCATCAGCGCCGAGTTTCGCGCGCTCGGCGGCGGCCAGTCGAGCCCGGTCACGCAGTGGCTGCGCGCGCTTGCCCGGCTCGCGCACGGTGAATGCGGCGGACCCGGTGTGGGCGCGGTCGGCATGTGCTTCACCGGTAACTTCGCGCTCACGATGATGCTCGAGCCGGCGATGCTCGCTCCGGTGCTGTGCCAGCCCTCGCTGCCGTTCGACGCTCCGGCAGCGCTGGAGATCGCGCCCGACGAACTGGCCGCGGTGGCCCGGCGTCTCGAGCGGGAAGATCTCACGGCGCTGGCCTATCGCTTCGAAGGGGACCGCTTCTGCCGCGCGCAGCGCTTCGCCGCCTACGCCGAGGCGCTCGGCGAACGCTTCGTCGCACGCGTCCTCCCCGACAGCGCCGCCAGCACCGATGTGGCGCCGTTCTTCGCGCAGCATGTGCGCAGCCCGCATAGCGTAGTGACGGCCCACCTGATCGACGCGGTCGGCCAGCCCACCCTCGCCGCCCGTGACGAGATCCTCGCGTTCTTCAGGCGGCGGCTGGCGGCATAAACGTGTTGCGCGGCCGCATGCGGGCATGAAAACCGTTCTTGCCCGCCATGCGCCTTCGATTTGATTCATCGCGCTGCCGCCGCGGCCGGCGCGGAATATGCTTGCGACAGAAATCTTGACTCGAGCAGGAACAACGGGACAACCAGGTCTCACAATCGGGAGGTCAGGGTCAGAACCCGTTGCCGCGATCGGAGAGCGAGCATGTCCGAACGAGTATCCAGGGAGCAGCAGAGGCTCAAGGCACTAGAAGCGCTTGAGATTCTCGATACGCCTTCCGAGCCGATGTTCGATCGGCTCACGCAACTCGCCGCCACGCTCTGCCGCACGCCGATCGCATCGATTTCCCTGATCGACGGTAACCGGCAATGGTTCAAATCGAGAGTCGGCCTGGACCTGACCGAGGTTGCCCGGACCGTCTCGATCTGCACCTACACCCTGCTTCAGGGCCGACCGGTCGTGGTCGAAGACACGCTGAACGATCCGAATTTCCGCAGCAACGCATTTGTGGTCGGCCCGCCCCATGTGCGCTTCTACGCGGGGATTCCGCTGATCACCTCTGACGGACAAACTGTGGGCACCCTGTCCGTGATGGGCCGCCAGCCGCGGCGCCTGAGCACGACCAAGCTGGAACTGCTGCAGCTGCTTGCCGACCAGATCATTGCGCAGATGGAGCTGCGCAGCCAGCGCGCCGCGCTGGACCGCGCCCTCGGCGCCCACGAGGAGCTGAACGCGAAACTCGCCCATCAGGCCGAACACTTGCGCGCGGCCCAGCGCATCGCCCAAGTGGGAAGCTGGGAGATGCGGCTGCCTGACCGGCAACTGCGTCTGTCCGAGGAGACGTTTCGTATCTTCGGCGTCGGGTACCGCGACGAGGCGGTCGAATTCGCCGCCTTCATGTCGTCCGTGCATGTCGACGACCGCGCCGGGCTGGAACTGGCGCTTGAGCGCGCGCTCGCGGCGGACGGGACGCTCGACCACGCCCATCGGATCGTACGGCCGGGCGGCGAGATCCGGTATGTCCATCAACGTGGAGAACTGCGCACAGGTGCGGATCGTGCCCAGGTGCTCGCGGGAACGGTACAGGACATCACCCAGGAGGAAGAGTCGAAAGCCGCGCTCCAACTGCTCTCCGCCTGCGTATCGCGCGTGAGCGACACGGTGATGATCACGGAGGCCTGCCCCTGCGCCGAGCCCGGGCCGCGCATCGTCTTCGTCAATGAAGCGTTCGAGGACATTACCGGCTATCCGGTACGCGAGGTGATCGGACGCTCGCCGCGCTTCCTGCAAGGTCCCAGGACCCAGCGCTCCCAGCTGGACCGGATCCGCAGCGCGCTGGAAAGGAATGAACGGGTATCTTGCGAAATCATCAATTACCGCAAGGACGGGAGAGAGTTCTGGGTGGAAATCGATATCGCCCCGGTCGTCATCGGCGGTCAGGTCACCCACTTCGTTTCGGTCCAGCGCGATATCACCGAGCGCAAGGCCAGTGAACAGAAGATCGAACAGCTCGCGTTCTTCGATCCGCTGACCCAGCTGCCGAACCGCCGCCTGCTGATGGACCGGCTCGACCATGCGATCAAGACGACCTTGCGCAAGACGTGCTGCGGCGCCGTGCTATTCCTGGACCTGGACAACTTCAAGAGCATCAACGACACGCTCGGACACGACAAGGGCGACCGCCTGCTGATACACGTCGCGCAGCGCCTGAACAAGGTGATCAGGGCCAGCAATACGGTCGCGCGCATCGGTGGCGACGAATTCGTCATCCTCCTGGAAGATCTGAGCCACAACCGGATGGAGGCTGCCGCACAGGCGGAATATGTCGCCGAAAAGGTCCTCGGCTGCGTGCAGGAACCGGTCGACATCGACGGCTACGAACATGCGTGCACCACCAGTATCGGCGTCATCCTCTTCAACAACGAGGATGACAACGGCGACGAGCTGCTCAAGCGCGCCGACGTCGCGATGTACCAGGCCAAGGCGGCCGGACGCAACGTGATCCGCTTCTTCGACCAGGGCATGCAGACGCTCGTCAACCGCCGGGTCATGCTCGAACGCGATATGCGCAGCAGCCTGCGTCGAGGCGACTTCATCCTGCACTATCAGCCGCAGGTCGACGCCGACGGTACGGTAGTCGGCATCGAAGCCCTGGTCAGGTGGAATCATCCGCGCGAGGGTCTGCTCTACCCGTCCGCGTTCATTCCGCTTGCCGAAGAAAGCCGCCTGATCGTCCAGCTCGGGCAATGGGTGCTGGAGGACGCCTGTCGCAACCTCGCGTCGCGCCAGGCTGGCCCCGGGTCAACGGCGCCGCGCATGTCGGTCAACGTCAGCGCGCAGCAATTCCACCACCCGGAGTTCCTGCCTCGTACACTGCAGGCCATTGAAGCCGCCCGCGTCGATCCACGCAATCTCAAGCTGGAACTGTCGGAAAGCATCCTCGTCGAGAACTTCGAGTCGACGGCGGAAAAAATGAAAACCTTGAAGAAGCTCGGCGTGCGCTTTTCGCTCGACGATTTCGGCACCGGCTATTCATCGCTGTCCTACCTGAAGCGCCTGCCGGTCGACGAAGTGAAGATCGACCGTGCGTTCGTGCGCGACATTCTCCACGACCCGGATGACGCGGCGATCGTCAGGACCATCGTGTCGCTGTGCGACATTCTCGGCTTCGACGTGATCGCCGAGGGCGTCGAAACCGAAGGGCAGCGCCGCTTCCTCGCCGAGATCGGCTGCCGGGTCTATCAGGGCAATCTGTTCAGCCCGCCGCGACCACTGGTCCCATCGCATTGAGCGATATAACGCTGGGGAGACTGCTCGATCGAGACGTATGACTTCATGCGCTTGCATAAGCTTGGCATCGACACCCAAGCCGCGGTTTGCGCAACTGCGCCACGAAGCGCGGCAGGCTGAAATTGGGTGCCGGCCTGCCGTGCCGCATGGTTTGCCCAGGCAGTCTTAGCCGGAACGTCGCCACGGGTACTACAACCGGCACTCGCCGAAAAAACCCCGAGCAGCAGTACTTCGAGAGGCTGGCGAGTGTCCAGGAATTCCAGGGCGATTCACTCTCGTTCACGAAAGCCGCCGGGTATGGCGGAAGCGTGCGTAGCGGTTAAGAAGGTCGTCGGTCAGCTGCTCGTGGGTGTAGCCAGTGACGTCGTGCGCCTGGTCGCCTGCAGAGCTGCAGGCCATCGCCCGGACGTGCCGGCGTTCCGCGTCGAAAGTGTTCGTTTCGACCCATGCGAAGCTGGGTGCGCGGAAGCTGCGCGCGCAAGGGGCTCGCGTCGCCCAACCCCTTGCTTGTCCTGGTGCTGGTGAGAGGCGCTGAACATTGCGGTTACAGTGCGCCTTCCTGGGCCACCGCAGCGGTACCGCTGCCGCCCGTCCCCGCCTGAACCATGGTGCGATTTCGCCCTGCTTCCTTTGCCCTGTACAACTGTTTGTCCGCTCGCTGCAGGCATTCCATCAGGTCCTTGTCGGAATCCATCTGGGCCACGCCCACCGACACGGTCACCTTGCCGCAGCCTGGAATCTCGGTTCCTTCGATCGCCAATCGCAGCTTCTCGGCTGCGTCCGCGGCCGCATGGATATCGACCGGCAGCAGCACCACGAACTCCTCGCCTCCCCAGCGGAAGATCAGGTCGCTGGAGCGCAATGTGTCGGTGGCCACTGATGCAACAGCCCGGATAACGCTGTCGCCCGTCAGATGGCCGTTGCGGTCGTTGACGTCCTTGAAATGGTCGATGTCGAACACCATCACCGACAGCGGCAGCTTGTAGCGCTTTGCGCGCGCCTCTTCGAATCGGCCCGCACTCTCGAAATGCAGGCGATTCCACAAGCCGGTGAGCGGATCCGCCCTGGACGCGTGCTCGGCCTGTCGACGCGCCACCTCCAGTTCCTGCTCGGTGCGCACGGTGGACAACAGCAGCACGATGAACCCGAACACGACGAACAGGAACAGATCCACCAGCATGTGCAGATGGAACATGAGATCGTTACTCACGCTTTCGATCGGCGCGGCCTGCATCACCAGAAAAGCGCGCCCGGCTGACGAGACGATGGAAACGCCGAACAGCACCATCATCAAGGGGAGAACGGCACGGAACTGCGGCGAAGCGCGATGGCGCAGCACGAGCGCGACGCACAAGCCCGACATGGCGATGCGATAGACATTCAATTCCGCCACCCGCGCATTGAAGTTCGGCTCGATGTACAAATGCCACGACATCAATGCGATGCAGGCCAGCCCGCCAAGATGGATCATGGCGCGCGTGCGCCCGCTGCTCGGACTGTCGGCAATCTCGGCCAGGCCCTCGTAAAGGATGCCGAGGCCGAGGATGATCAAGTAGTTGGCGAGAACGATGGATATCGCGTCCGGCAAGACCCCGCGACCGAGGATGAGGAAATAGGCTGCGCACCAGAAAACCTGGCAGCTGATCAGGCGCGCGAAACCAGGATAGGTTTTACGCGTGAAAAGGAAAAACAGGAGGATGGCCGTGAGCGCCGACTGGACAATGGCGATCGCGAGCGCGAGCGTCGGAGCGTGGAGGAAAGTCATCTAGGCGCGAATATTTATGGTGAGCAACTATACGCTCCCATCCGCGCCCCGGCAATTGCGTGCACAGCGGACGCAATCGGTCCACCAGGGGCGTTGTACCCACTACGGGGATGTCAGGGCGACGCGCGCGGATCCGAAACTCGTGCGCCGCGTGAATCGAGCTACTCCGTCGGAGCGGGCGCACGCCTGCGGATTGAGCCTGGACGGCGGAGAACCTGGCGAAAGGCGTAGAAGGCAAGGCAAGCAGACGAAGATGTCCGATGCACGATTTCAGGCAAAACAGAAAGGGGCTAGCACCTTTCGGCGCTAACCCCTTGATTTTCTGGTGCTGATGAGAGGAGTCGAACCTCCGACCTACTGATTACGAATCAGTTGCTCTACCAACTGAGCTACATCAGCGAAACGGCGATTCTAACAATAAACCCCGCTTTCCCGCTAGCCCCGCCGCTGCGGGAATTGGCCTGAGTCAAGCATCGACGTGGTAGCTCGTGACCCGCTCGACCTCGCTCTTAGAGCCGAGGAAGACCGCCACGCGTTCGTGCAGCTTTTTCGGCTGGATGTCCATGATGCGCTGCCTGCCGTTGGTGGCGGCGCCGCCGGCCTGTTCGACGATGAAGGCCATCGGATTGGCTTCGTACATCAGGCGCAGCTTGCCGGGCTTGTCGGGTTCGCGGGCATCGGCCGGGTACATGAAGATGCCGCCGCGGTTCAGGATGCGATGGACGTCGGCGACCATCGAGGCGATCCAGCGCATGTTGAAGTTCTTGCCACGCGGGCCGGTCTCGCCGGCCTGAAGTTCGTCGATGTAGCGCTTGACCGGCGGGTACCAGTGGCGCGCGTTGGAGGCGTTGATCGCATATTCCTTGGTCTCGGCCGGAATCTGCATGTCGCGCTGCGTGAGCACCCAGGAGCCCATCTCGCGGTCCAGCGTGAAGCATTGCACGCCGTTGCCGGTGGTGAGCACCAGCACCGTCTGCGGGCCGTAGACCGCGTAGCCGGCGGCGACCTGTTTTGCGCCGCACTGCAGGAAGGCTTCCTCTGTCGGTTCCCCCATGCCTTCGGGGGCCTTCAGCACCGAGAAGATGGTGCCGATCGAGACGTTGACGTCGATGTTCGACGAGCCGTCCAACGGATCGAACAGCAGCAGGTATTCGCCCTTCGGATAGCGGTGCGGGATCGGGTGGATGGTCTCCATTTCCTCGGACGCCATCGCGGCGAGGTGGCCGCCCCACTCGTTGGCCTGCAGCAGCAGCTCGTTGCTGATCACGTCCAGTTTCTTCTGCACCTCGCCCTGCACGTTCTCGCTGTCGGCGCTGCCGAGCACCTCGCCGAGCGCGCCCTTGCCGACCGAGTTGCTGATGGCCTTGCAGGCGCGTGCGACGACTTCGATCAACAGGCGCAGCTCGGCGGGAATCGTGTTGTGCAGGCGCTGTTCTTCGACCAGGTATTGGGTGAGGCTGACTCGTTTCATGGTGGGTTCGGGTGGTGGTTGTTATCTATGACTCAATTATTCGAGAGCGACTTGGTGACGACTTCGAGCACGTCCTTCGAGAGCCCCTTGGAGGAGGCAACCCGCTCCAGCGCGGCGCGCATCTTGTCCTGCAGCGCAGGCACATACTTGCGCCAGCGGTCCAGCGAGCGGGCAAGGCGGGCGGCGACCTGCGGGTTCAGCGCATTGAGCGCGATCACCTGTTCGGCCCAGAACGCATAGCCGCTGCCGTCCGGCGCGTGGAACTGCGCATGATTGCCGTTGCAGAAGCTGAAGATCAGGCTGCGCGCGCGGTTCGGATTCTTCAGCGTAAACGCCGGATGTTCCATCAGCCGGCGCACGGCCGCCACATCGGTGGTGCGCGAGGTGGCCTGCAAGGCAAACCACTTGTCGACCACCAGCGCTTCATGCTCGAACTCTTCATAGAAGTGGGCGAGCATGGCTTCGCGACCCGGCGCGGTACCGTGGACCAGCGCGGACAGCGCGGCCATCCGGTCGGTCATGTTGTTGGCGTTGTCGTACTGGGTCTGCGCCAGTTCGTGCGCGGCTTCATCGTCCAGCTCGGCCAGGTAGGTCAGCGCCAGATTCTTCAGCGCACGCTTGGCGACGGAGGCAGGATCCGGACTGTACGCGCCGGGTGTACGGTTGGCCTGATAGGCAACTTCCCAATCCACCCGCAGCGCCTCGGCGAGCGAGCGGCGCATGAAGCGGCGCACCGTGTGGATCGCCTGCGGATCGATCTGCTCCATCTGCTCGGCGATGACCACTTCCGACGGCAGCGTGAGCGCAACGTCGACGAAGGCGGGATCGAGCCGGGTGTCGATCAGCGTCGAGCGGAATGCATCGGTGAGCACGCCTTCGACAAATATCAGATCGTCCGCGGTACGTCCGCTCTGCACGATTGCGACCAGCGCCAGCATGCGGCGCATCGCCAGGCGCTGGCCGGCTTCCCAGCGGTTGAACGCGTCGCTGTCGTTGGCCATCAGGAATGCGAGTTCGGCGTCGGTGTAGTCGATGTCGAGGATGACCGGTGCGGAGAAGTTGCGCAGCACCGAGGGCACCGGACATTCGTGGATGTCGACGAAATGGAAGGTCTGGCTCGGCTCGGTCAGCTCCAGCACCATCGTCGTGACCGGTTCATCGTCGCCGCCTTCGATCTTGTCCAGCACCAGCGGCATGTCGCGCCCGCCGGAATCGAGCAGGCCGATGGCGACCGGAATGTGGAACGGCAGTTTTTCCTTCTGTCCGGGCGTGGGTGGGCAGCTCTGCGTGAGCGTCACCATGTAGGTCTGCGAAGTCTCGTCGTAGCGCGTCTCGACCTTTAAATGCGGCGTGCCGGCCTGGCTGTACCAGAGCTCGAACTGCGACAGGTCGCGCTTGCCGGCGTCGGCCATCGCGGCGCGGAAGTCGTCGCACGTGACCGCCTGTCCGTCATGGCGCTGGAAGTACAGGTCCATCCCGCGGCGGAAGCCTTCGCGGCCGAGCAGGGTCTGATACATCCTGACCACTTCCGAGCCCTTCTCGTAGATCGTGACCGTGTAGAAATTGTTGATCTCGACGTAGGAATCGGGACGCACCGGGTGCGCCATCGGGCCCGCGTCTTCGGGAAACTGGGCCTGGCGCAGCACGCGCACGTCCTCGATGCGCTTGACAGCGCGCCCGCTTGGGGTGCCGACCATGTCGGCGGAGAACTCCTGGTCACGGAACACCGTCAGGCCTTCCTTCAGCGACAGCTGGAACCAGTCG
>DATLGF010000115.1:0-3808 GCA_035540575.1 Noviherbaspirillum sp. | reverse complement strand
GTTGTACAAGCCACGGCCGAACCAGCGCGCGGCATCTTCGGCGACTTCCAGCGCGCGCCGGTCGCCGTTTCTTGCGGCGGCGAACAGCGCCGGCGTGCTCATGCCAAGTTGCTCGCCGAGACTGCGCCCCGCAATCAAGGCCTCGAGATCTCCGCGGTTGCCGCATCCGCACCATACGTCGCGCGCCTCGCTCATCAGCATGTGCCCGCCATGGCCGGCATTGCCGTGCTTGCCGCGCAGGATACGGCCGTTGACGCACAGGCCGAAGCCGACGCCTGTGCTCCAGGTCGCGTACACGCAGTCGGGCTCGCCGACCGCCGCACCGAAGGTGCGCTCGGCGACCAGTGCAGCGACGCCGTCGTTCTCGATTTCGACGCGTTCGAATCGTTCGCGCAGTACCGCCTCCAGCGGAATCGCGACCCAGTCGTTGGGCAGATCGGTGGCGTTGGCGAGCCCGCCGCAAATGTTCGGCGTGGACACGGCGAGGTACCCGGCTTTGCGTATGAACGGACCGCAGGATGCGACCCCGATGGTGCGCAGCTGCGCCGCATCCGCACCGGCCTGGGCGCAGGCCTGCCCGAGCAGGCGGATGACCTGATCCGGCAAAGCGCGCTCGGCCCCCTCTTTGACCGTCGGCTCGGTCACGCGCGCCAGCGGCCCGGCCCTTCCAGCCACGCTGACCGCCACCTTGGTGCCGCCGATGTCCACCGCGCCGAGCAGAGCGCCCTCCTCCATCCTCGCCTCCTTCTATACGCCGGTTCTATCGCGCAGCCAGTTGCGCGCACCGGCGGCGCCGAGCCGTTCGGTCAGCTGCTCGACTAGCAGACCGACTTCCTCCACCCCCCTGAGATAATACGACGCTGCGCTGTCGTCGGCGCCGGCGTCAACCCGTATCGACAGCAGGTCGGCACGACCGACGCGGAACACATCTTCGTCGGTCACGTCGTCGCCGATGTAGACCGCTGCGCGCGCAGCGCTCTCGTCGATCAGCGTTGCCATTGCCGTGCCCTTGTTGCCCGCGTCGGCCGGCATCAGGTTGTACACGCATTTGCCGGCAACGACGCGCGGCGACGGCTCCAGGCCGAGCAGCAGCGGCTCAAGCTCGGCCCGGGCCGCCTCCGGCGCGCGCGCATGCCGGTAATGCACGGACAGCGAGTAGCGCTTGTCCTCGATCTCGATGCCCGGATCCGGCAGTTCGGCCGCAAGCAGCGTATCGAGCTGGCGCCGCCATCCGGCACACACGCGCAGGTGCAGTTCCGCCAGCTCGGCCGCGCGCGCGCCGGGCAGGCCTTCCAGTCCGTGATTGCCGACCAGAAGATCGGGCGTGAATCCCAGGCGTGGAGCGATGTCCGCCAGCGAACGCCCGGTGACGATGGCGACTGGCGCATGTTCCTGCAGCCGCGCCAGGCGCGCACGCATGTCCTCGGGCAGGCGCACGTCGCCGGGGTGGGAGATGATCGGGGTCAGCGTGCCGTCGAAATCGAACGCGCACAACAGGCCGGGAGCGGCGAACTCGGCCAGCCGCCGCCGGCCCTCGTCACTCGAGAACAGGTGCTGCATCAGACCACTCTCCTCAGCGATTTCCTGCTGTGCGAGCGGATCTTCATCACGATGCGCTGGCGCTGGCGCAGGCGTGCCGCGTCGAGCAGCATGCGGCCGGCCCACCGGTAGATGTTGAAGTCCTTCACCAGCGAACGCATGCTGCGCATCCGTTCGCACTGCTCGATCTCCGGCATGGTCAGCCCGCGATACAACGCCTCGGCGCTCTGTTCGATGTGATACGGATTCACGATCAGCGCTTCATGCAATTCGCGCGCGGCGCCGGTGAACTGGCTGAGCAGCAGCACGCCGCGCTCGTCGTCGCGTGCGGCGATGAATTCCTTGGCAACGAGGTTCATCCCGTCATGCAGGCTGGTGACCATGCAGACGTCGCAGGCGCGGTAGTAGCGATTCACCAGCTCGGGGCCGTGATGCTCGGCCTTGAGGATCACCGGCTGGTAGGCGCCGCCGCCGAATCGGCTGTTGACGCGCTGCACGAGCGCGCGCACCCGCGCTTCGAAGTTCTGGTACTCGTCGAGCGAGGAGCGGGTCGGCGCGGCGATCTGCACCAGCGAGAACCGCCCGACCAGGCCGGGGTACAGCTCCAGCATCCGCTCCACCGCCTGGATGCGCTCGATGATCCCCTTCGTATAGTCGAGGCGGTCGACACCGAGCGCCAGCAGGTGATCGCCGGACAGGCCGAGTTCCGAACGGATCGCCGACCTGCACTCGGCGACCGTCGGCGCGTTCGGATCGGGTTCCGGCCATGCGATCGAAATCGGATAGTGCTGGACCTGGGTCAGCTCGCCGCCAAAGGAGATGGTGGAGGCCTCGTGCTCGATGCGCGTCTCAAGATAGCGGTCCACGGTCTCGATGAAATTCTTGCAGTGGAACGGCGTATGGAAACCCAGAATGGTGCTGCCCAGCAGTCCTTCGAGTATCTCCTCGCGCCACGGGCATATGCCGAAGGATTCCGGGTTCGGCCAGGGAATGTGCCAGAAAGTGATGATGGTCGCCTTCGGCAATGCGTTGCGCACCATGCGCGGCAGCAGCGCAAAATGGTAATCCTGCACCAGCACCACCGGATCGTCGGTGCGCGCTTCCTGCACCACCGCATCGGCGAAGCGCCGGTTGACCTTCTCGTACTGCTCCCAGTCCGACGAGCGGAACACCGGCCGCACATGGGCGATATGGCACAGCGGCCACATTCCCTCGTTGGCAAAGCCGTAGTAATAGCCCTGCTCCTCCTCCTTGGATAGCCAGACACGGCGCAGCGTGTAGCTCGGGTTGGCCGGCGGCACCCGGACGCGGTCGTTGCGGTCGACCGTCTCCTGGTCGGCCGAACCGCTGCCGTGGGCAATCCAGGTACCGGAGCAGGCGCGCATCACCGGCTCGACGGCGGTCACCAGTCCGCTCGCGGGCCGCTGGACCTCGATGCCGTGCCGGGTGCGCGCATGCATGTAGGGCTCGCGGTTCGACACTACCAGGATCTCGTCTCCGGCCAGTTCCTCGTGCAGCAGCGTGCGCAACTTCTCGGGGGTCCAGAGATAGGTCGCGTCTTCGTTGCTGCGGCGCTCCAGCGTGTACTCGTGCAGCAGACTGCGCAGATCGCCTTCGAGCGGTTCGATGTCGGCCTGCCCCGTATGCGGGCGCGGGGTAGTGCCTGGCCCGCGCCGCAGCACCGCTTTCATTGTGGAAATCCAGTTGCGCCAGCTCAGATGGGCGGCCACGACGGCTATCGTCGAGGTGACAACAGCCAGCACGCCGAACAGCAGGAGCAGGTAACGCCTCGTATCGGCGCTGCGCGACTCGATGTAACTCATGTCGTGGACGAGTATGAGCTTGCCCAGCGTGCGGTTGTCCTGATCCAGCTGGCTTTGCGAAACGTGAAATTGTCCCTGTGGAAGCCTGACGAGCGAGTCGGCGGACTGCGAGGTGTTGCCCTCGCGGCATCCGAGCGCGGCAGGGTAATTGGCGGTGTGGTAGCGCAAGACGCCGGTCGCGTCGCAGAACGCGATCGCGTACAACCGGTCGTCGCGCTGCGCGCGCTGGAACATCTGGATGATGCGCTGCTCCGCGCCCTGCTGCACATATTCGCGCAGCGGTTCCTGCAGGGCCACGGCAAGCGTCTGCGAACGGGTGTCGAGGTCGCGTACGAACCAGCGCAAGGTCAGGCTGTCCGCCAGCGGGACCACGACGTAGGCGACGAGCGCGATCACCAGTACGAGAGGCAGGACAAAACGCAACGAAAGGCGAAGTAGTCTAGGTG
>DATLGF010000114.1:0-2760 GCA_035540575.1 Noviherbaspirillum sp. | reverse complement strand
CGCATCGCCTCCAAGGTGCTGGCGGAATTCCATAACGACACCACGCTTTTTTCCGACTGCCTGCGCGATTTCGACAGTTTCGTGGCCGAGCACCTGCGCGAGGACGACGACCGCACGCCGCGCGCGATCGAGGCCGTCGAGGCGGCGGAGAAGTACAGCGTGCTGCAGGCCAGCGCCACGCGCGTGCTGTGTGAAGTCCTGCTGCCGCTGAATGTGGACAAGCGCATCTCGGATTTCCTCATCGCTGCCTGGCCGCACGTGCTGGTTCGCGCCGCCTGGCGCGACGCGCAGCAGGGCGGCACGCTGCTCGATCAGTACCGCGCGGTCCTGCCTGAATTGCTGTGGAGCGTGGAGCCGATCGGCGCGCAGGAACGGCAGGGCCTGATCAAGCTGCTGCCCGACCTCGTGCGCCGGCTGCGCGCCGCGCTGCAGTCGATCCAGCTGCCGGAGGACGAGGCCAAGGCGATACTCGACCTTCTCGTGGAGATGCATACCCAGGTTCTGCGTGCGGCGGTGGCCAGCCCTGGTCGCCTGAACCTGCAGCAGTTGCGGGAGAGTTTCGCCAGGGTCGGCACACCGTGGGCACGCGCGAGCTGGGAGCAATCCGATCCGCCGCCGGTACGTGAATCCGTCGTGGAGGAAACCTTCGCCGGTATCGACTGCGAGATACGCGTCGGCGTTGCGGTGCCGGCCAGCGCGGCCGACCGTGACTTCCTCGCCCAGACCTATCTGCTCGGCACCCGGGTCGAGCTGCGCGCGCAGGCCGAACTGGTGCCCGCGCAGCTGGTGTGGATCTCTACCCACCGCTCGCTCTACCTGTTCAAGAGCGATGCCGGCAGGTTCGTGCTGTACTCGACCGCGGCGCTGCTCGAGGCCCTGGCCGAGCAGGACGTCATCCCCCTCGAGTACGCGCCGGTGTTTGAACGGGCGGTCGAATCGCTGCTTTTCGGCGCACAGAAACTGGATGCGCCGGCATAAGTGCCGGTATTTGGAGCGGTGTAGGGCTAATGCCGTTCAGATATGCATCCACCGTTCGGCCGTTCCCGGCGAAAGCCGGCACCCAGCGGCGTCAACATGTCCATGGAAGACGCTGGGCCCCGGCTTTCGCCGGGGCGTCGACGGAACAACGATACCTTGACTGAGCGGCACGACGGTAGATGGGCCGATGTCTTGGCCGATATCGGCGCTACTTGATGATCCGGTAGCAAGGATGGTACGCCGTGCCCGGCAGCTTCATCCGGTGCTGCGCGACGAAGGAGGCGAGCAGGGCATCCATCGGGTCCATGATGTCGCGGTCGCCCCGGATCTCGAAACGCCCGTGCTGTTCGACCGCACGGATGCCCTGGTCCTTCACGTTCCCCGCCACGACACCCGAGAATGCGCGCCGCAGGTTGGCGGCGAGCACGTGCGCCTCCTGATCCTTGTTCAGGCTCAGATTGCGCATGTTCTCGTGGTTGGGATGGAACGGGCGCTGGAACTCCGCGTCGATCTTGAGCAGCCAGTTGAAGTAATAGGCGTCGCTGCGTGCCTTGCGGAACTCGCGCACGTCCTTGATGCCCGCCTGCATTTCCTGCGCGACCAGTTCAGGATCGTCGATGATGATCTTGTAGCGTTTCTGCGCTTTCGGGCCGATCGTCGCGCCGATGAAATGGTCGATCTGGCGGAAGTAGTCCTGTGAGGATTCCGGGCCGGTAAAGATCAGCGGAAACGGAATCTCGGCATTGTCCGGGTGCAGCAGGATGCCCAGCACATACAGGATTTCCTCCGCCGTGCCCGCGCCCCCTGGAAACACAACGATGCCGTGGCCGGCGCGCACAAAGGCTTCGAGGCGCTTCTCGATGTCCGGCAGGATCACGAGATCGTTGACGATCGGATTTGGCGACTCGGCCGCGATGATCCCGGGCTCGGTGAACCCCAGGTAGCGGCCGTTGCCGATACGCTGCTTCGCATGCGAAATCGCTGCGCCCTTCATCGGCCCCTTCATCGCGCCGGGCCCGCAGCCGGTGCAGATGTCGAGCGCGCGCAGGCCGAGCTGATAGCCGACCTTCTTCGAATAGTCATATTCCTCGCGCGAAATTGAATGTCCACCCCAGCAGACGACCAGATTCGGATTCGTCAGCGGACGCAGTACGCCGGCATTGCGCAGGATGTGGAACACCGAGTCGGTGACACCCTCGCTGGTGGACAGGTCGAACAACGGATTGCCGATGATCTCGTCATTGACGTAGATCACGTCGCGCAGCACCGCGAACAGATGTTCATGGATGCCCTTGATCATCTTGCCGTCGACGAAGGCGTGGGCGGGGGCGCCGCGTATGTCGAGCTTGATGCCGCGTTCACGCTGGATGATGCTGATGTCGAACGATTTGTAGCGCTCGAGCAGCTCCTTGCCGTCATCGAGCGGACTGCCGCAGTTGAGCACCGCCAGCGCGCAGCTACGGAAGGTGGAATACAGGCCGCCCTGGCTGGTATCAAGCAGCTTGGCGACTTCTGCCTTGGAGAGTATGTCCAGGCGCCCTTCGGGCGAGATCAGTGCATCGACGACGAGGTGGTTCATATGAATTGGCGAGTGGTCCGGTTCCGTGAGCTTAGCGTATCCGCGCATGCCGCGGGTCAATCGGCGTCATGCATGACAGACATTTCCCCTCGAACGATTCATGAGGGCCTGCGTCGAAACAGGGTGTCGCGGCCTCGCGCTGCACCATCAGACCGGACCCCGATATGCAACAGCGCAACTGGAGCGGCGGCGCGCATGAGCAG
>DATLGF010000113.1:0-3354 GCA_035540575.1 Noviherbaspirillum sp. | reverse complement strand
GCCCTGTGTCGGAAATGTGCTCATTCATGCGACCACGCTTGCCATGCCGTTCCCGCGAGGCCGGAACCCAGTACCGGCACTCGCAGCACTTCAGAATCGGCTCCCGCCTGCGCCGGCACGACATGACAAGGTTGTTCGCCTACCTGAACCGCATTTGTCAGGCCTTCCAAGCCGACCTGGCCAGACGTATTCCTGAGAACTGCCAGCGCGCATAGGCCGGAAAGAAATTGCGATAGGAAATGCGCGTATGGCCGGCCGGTGTTGCGATCGACGAACCGCGCAGCACGTACTGATTGCACATGAACTTGCCGTTGTATTCGCCGATCGCGCCGCGCGGCGCCGTGAACCCGGGATAGGGTGAATAGCTCGACGAGGTCCACTGCCAAGAGACGCCGAACAGCTGCGCGATGCCGCACGGATCGATGTCGCCCGGACAGGATGCCGCCGCATGCTCCCATTCGGCCTCGGTGGGCAGGCGCGCGCCGGCCCAGCGCGCAAAGGCGTCGGCCTCGTAGAAAGACAGGTGCGTGGCGGGACGGTCGGGCTCGAGCGCCTGCATGCCGTGCAACGTGAATTCCTGCCAGCCGCTTTCGGCCCTGTGCCAGTAAAGCGGTGCCTCGATCGCCCCGCTCCCCCCGCTTTCCCCGTTTCCTCCGTTTCGCACCCAGTCCCATCCTTCGGCGAGCCACACCGCCGGATTCCGGTAGCCGCCATCCTCGATGAAAGCCAGGTACTCGGCGTTGGTCACCAGCCGGCTCGACAGCGCGTAGGGCTCGACGAACTGGCGGTGGCGCGGCAATTCGTTGTCGAAGCAGAATCCGTCGCCGGCGTGGCCGATATGCACGACCCCGCCATCGAAGCCGATCCAGCGGTGCTCGGGCGCAAGCGTAGCGTGCACTGCGCCACGCTGCGCATAGGCGGGCTTGAGCGGATTCATCGAAAGCAGGTGCTTAAGGTCGGTGAGAACCAGTTCCTGGTGCTGCTGTTCGTGCTGCAGCCCGAGTTCAACCAGCTCGCCAAGCCCGGATGACGCCGCGCCCTCCCCGATCACCATCGCCATACGTTCGTCGACATTTCGCCGGTAGGCGAGCACCTCGGCCAGCCCGGGGCGCGTGATCATGCCGCGCTGCGGCCGTGGATGCTTGTCGCCGACGCCGTTGTAGTACGAGTTGAACAACATCCGGAACGCCGGCTGGAACGCATGGAAGGGCCGCTCGAACCGCTCGAGGATGAAGGTCTCGAAGAACCAGCTGGTGTGCGCGAGATGCCATTTCACCGGGCTCGCGTCGGTCATCGACTGCACGCAGCAGTCTTCCTCGGACAGCGGCGCCGCCAGCGCCAGCGTTTCGGCGCGCACCCGGCGGAATCGATCGTACAGCGCAGCCGTCATCGTCGCTCCTCGCTGGCAAGACAGACCATGAACCAGCCGCGCGGATCTTCCCAGCTGCGCAGATGCCGAAATCCGGCCGCTTCGAGCAGCGAAAAAAAGCGCTCGCGCGTGTACTTGTAGCTCGATTCGGTATGGATGCTCTCGCCGTGGACGAACGCTCGCTCTCCTCCCTGCCAGCGCACCGCCAGGTCGCGACGCGCGACCAGATGCATTTCGATGCGGCTCTCGGCGGCGTTGAAGAACGCGCGATGCTGCCAGTCCTCGACGGCGAAGTCGGCGCCGATCAACCGGTTCACGTGCAGCAGCAGGTTGCGATTGAACGCCGCCGTCACCCCGAGCGCATCGTCGTAGGCCGCCTCCAGCGGCGCCATGTCCTTGACCAGATCCACGCCGATCAGCAGGTCGCCCCCGGCGGCGCGTATCCGGCGCAGCAGATGCAGCGCCTGGGACGGCGTGAAGTTGCCGATCGACGAACCCGGATAAAAAAACAATCGCTGATGCGTGGCCACCGCCTCGGGCAGCGCCAGTTCCTCCGCGAAATCCATGCCGATCCCGAGTATCGGAAGACGGGGGAAACGGTGGCGCAGTCGCTCGACCGCTTCGGCAAGGAAGTCCACCGAAATGTCCACCGGCACGTACTGCGAGGGTTGCAGGGCCGGGAGCAGTCGCGCCGCCTTTGCGCAGTTGCCGGCGCCCAGGTCAATCAGCGTCCCGCCGCGTCCCACCGCGCGTGCGATCTGCATCAGCGAGGATTCAAGCACCGCGGCCTCGGTGCGCGTCGGGTAATACTCGGGCAATTCGCAGACGGCCTCGAACAAGCGGGAGCCGAGCGCGTCATAGAAGTACTTCGGTGCAATCGCGGCCTGCCCGGCCTGCAGTCCGGCAATGATTTCGGCGCGAATCGCCCTTGTGTCCGGCGACCAGAGCTGGATGAAGCCATGACTGCAGAGATCGGATTGAGACAGCGCTTGCATGAGGAAAGTCAGAAAGGTTGAGGGGCCGCGCGAGGATGAACGGCGGCAAGGGGTTGTGGCTATCATAGGCAGGCACTGCCGCACCTCACTTGAGCCGACACAACGGCGGGCGAGGAACTGCCTGCTGCTGTGAGTTGCGTGCCGCCATCCCCGTTCCCATTGTTGCGTTCGATCCATGCTCACCCTGCACGACGTTTCCAAGTCCTATGCCGGAAGGAAAATTCTTTCGGGACTCAGCTACACGCTGCACGACGGCGAATATGTCGCGGTGATGGGCGAATCCGGCGTCGGTAAATCGACGCTGCTCAACCTGATCGCGGGACTCGACGCGCCGGATGCCGGCGACATCGTGATCGACGGCGTCTCGCTGGCCGGGATCGACGATGATGCCGCGACCCGCCTGCGCCGCAAGCAGATGGGCTTCGTGTTCCAGGCATTCCACATCCTGCCCCATCTCACGCTGGCCCAGAACGTGGCCCTGCCACTGCTGCTGAACCGCGCCCCCCCGCAGCAGCGCGTGCTGGCGATGCTGGAGGCGGTCGGGCTTGGCCCGCGCGCCGACGACTTTCCGCGCCAGCTGTCCGGGGGCGAGCTGCAGCGTGTGGCGATCGCACGGGCGCTGGTGCACCGTCCGCGCGTCCTGCTTGCCGATGAACCGACGGGCAACCTCGATCCCGATACGGCCGCGGATGTGCTCGAACTGCTGCGGCGCGAGATCAAGCAGAACGGAGGCTGCGCGATCATGGTCACGCACTCCCCCGTCGCCGCCGCCAGTGCCGACCGCGTGCTGCTTCTCACCCGCACCGGGTTGCAGCCGCATGTCCCGAAGGGCCATGCATGAGCGAGGCGGTTCCCGGCGTGCTGGCGCGCTGGCTCCTGCAGGGGGAGTGGCGTGCCCATCCGCTGCGCAACCTGGTCGCACTGACCGCGATTGCGATCGGTGTCGCGCTGGGTTTCGCGATCTATCTGATCAACGCCGCGGCATTTAAT
>DATLGF010000112.1:0-3594 GCA_035540575.1 Noviherbaspirillum sp. | reverse complement strand
CACATGATCCTGGCGCAGGTAGGCGGCCAGATCGAGCGTGCCGTCGATCTCGGGATGGCCGCGGCGAGCGACCACGACGGTCGAATCGCGGAAGATGCGCGTATGCCGCAGGTCCGGAGACAGTGGCAGCAGGACATCGATTGCGCCGTCTATCGTGCCGCTGGCGAGCTCGTGCTCGAGTTCGCGCCGTTCCACATGCATGGCAGCGATGTCCACGCCCGGCGCGTCGGCGCGCACGCGCCGCATCAGCGGCGGCAGCACCGTGGTTTCCAGCACGTCACGCACGGCGAGGTTGAAGCGCTTGGATGCGCTGGCCGGTTCGAAGGCCTGCACGCCGGCGAGCGTGACTTCCAGCCCGCGTAACGCCTGCCGTACCGGCTCGATCACCTGGCGCGCCAGTGGAGTAGGCACCATTGCGTGCCCCTGTCGAACGAACAGCGGATCGTCGAACAGCTGCCGCAGGCGCCCGAGCGCATGGCTGATCGCCGGTTGGGTCAGGTTCAGGCGTTCGCTCGCGCGGGTGACGCTGCCTTCGCTGAAGATCGCCTCGAAGACGGTAAACAGGTTCAGATCGATCCGAGAAATATGCATCGTACTTATGCTGGAGAATAATAACTATTCATTTGATCGATTTTACATCGGCGGCTATGCTCCTGTCGTAACAGCCGACCAATCGGCGCGAGCGAGAGTTGCTATGGGACAGATTTACCTGATCCGACACGGCCAGGCTTCCTTCGGCAGTGCCGACTACGATGCGCTGTCTGCGCTGGGAGAAGAGCAGGCGCGCCTGCTCGGCAGATGGTTTGCCCATGCGGGGCAGCGTTTCTCGTGCGTGCTCTCCGGCGACCTGAAGCGCCAGCGCCAGACGGCGGCGCTCTGCATGGAGACGCTTTATGGCAGCGATGTGCCGGTCTGCGAAGTCGATGGCGGGTTCAACGAATACGATCATCACGAGGTCCTCGTGCGGCAGCGGCCGGAATTCGCGGATCCGAACGAGGTCCGGCGCTTCCTTGCCGCGAGCGCCAATCCGAGGGCGGCATTCCAGGATGTGTTCGCCGCGGCAATGTCGCGCTGGATGAGCGGCCGCCACAACGCCGAGTATGGCGAAACCTGGCCGCAGTTTTCCGCGCGTTGTGTCGCGGCCGTCGAGCGCCTGTTCGAACGCGGGCGCGGCCAGACGATCGCCGTGTTTACCTCCGGCGGCACCATTTCCGCAATCTGCCAGCGCGTGCTCGGCATGAGCGACGCGCATACCGCGCGCCTGAGCTGGGGTCTGGTCAACAGCGGCGTCACGCGTCTGCTCTATCAACCCGGACAGCTCAGCCTGTCATACCTGAACAGCTACGCGCACCTCGAGTGGCAGGGGCGCGCCGATGCATTGACATGGCGGTGACGCGCCAGCGCGCGCAACATCGCACCGAAGTAGCACCACAGCCCGCGCCTCGCGCGCATAACCAAGGAGTAACGAATGGACTTCGACTACAGCCCGAAGGTCAAGGACCTGCAGAAGCGCCTGATGGCGTTCATGGACGAGCACATCTATCCGAACGAGGCGAAGTTCTTCGCCGAGATCGAGCAGAACCGTGCGAATGGCAATGCCTGGGTGCCGACGAAGCTGATGGAGGAACTGAAGGAGAAGGCGCGCGCGGCGGGCCTGTGGAACCTTTTCCTGCCCGCGTCCACGCGCGGCGCCGGCCTGACCAATCTCGAATACGCCCCGCTGTGCGAAATCATGGGACGCGCGACCTGGTCGGCCGAAGTGTTCAACTGCTCCGCGCCGGACACCGGCAACATGGAAACGCTGGAACGCTATGCGAGCGAGGAACTCAAGCAGCAGTGGCTGGAGCCGCTGCTGGAGGGGAAGATCCGCTCGTGCTTCGCGATGACCGAGCCGGCGGTTGCCTCGTCGGACGCGACCAACATCGAAGCTTCGATCGTGCGCGACGGCGATGAATACGTGATCAACGGACGCAAGTGGTGGTCGTCCGGCGCCAACGATCCGCGCTGCAAGGTGTTCATCTTCATGGGCAAGACCGACCCGAGCGCCGAGAAGCACAGGCAGCAATCGATGATCGTGGTACCGCGCGATACGCCCGGAATCACGGTGCTGCGCCACCTGCCGGTATTCGGCTACGACGACGCCCCGCACGGCCACGGCGAGGTCTTGTTCGAAAACGTGAGGGTGCCGGCTTCCAACATCCTGCTTGGCGAGGGACGCGGCTTCGAAATCGCGCAAGGGCGGCTCGGGCCCGGCCGCATCCACCACTGCATGCGCCTGATCGGCCTGGCCGAGCGCGCATTGGAAGACATGTGTAAGCGCACCTTGAAGCGGGTGGCGTTCGGCAGGCCGGTGGCCGAACAGACGGTGACGCTAGAGCGCATCGCGAACGCGCGCATCCTGATCGACCAGGCACGCTTCCTCGTGCTCAATGCCGCGCACATGATGGACACCGTCGGCAACAAGGTCGCCGCGAAGGAGATCGCGATGATCAAGGTGGCCGCGCCGAACATGGCCTGCCAGGTGATCGACTGGGCGATCCAGGCGCACGGCGGCGGCGGCGTGTCGGACGACTTCGTCCTTGCCTACTCCTATGCGCAGGCGCGCACGCTGCGGCTGGCAGACGGCCCGGATGAAGTGCACCGCAATCAGATCGGCAAGATGGAGTTGAAGAAGTACAGGCAATGAGCACCATTCGAACACGACAATGCAGGGGCATCACATGAATGCGACATCGTTCAACGGCAAGTCGGTGCTGGTCACCGGCGCGGCCAGCGGTATCGGGCGAGCGGCCGCGCTCGCATTCGCACAGCAGGGCGCGCAGGTGGCGGTCTGCGACATCGACGCCGCCGGCGGGGAGGCGGTAGCGGCGGAGATCGCGCAGGAAGGCGGTACGGCGATCTTCATCAAGGCCGACGTATCACGATCGGCGGACGTGGAAACCTTGATGGCGCGGGTCGTCGACACCTACGGCCGCCTCGACTGCGCGTTCAACAATGCCGGCATCGAGATCGAGCACCTCCCGCTGGCCGAGGCAGACGAGGCGACCTTCGATCGCTTGATGAGTGTGAACGTCAAGGGCGTGTGGCTGTGCATGAAGCACGAGATCCGCCAGATGCTCAAGCAGGGAGGCGGCGCGATCGTCAACACCGCTTCCGTCGCGGGCCTGGTCGGGGCGCCGTTGCAGCCGGTGTATGCGGCCACCAAGCACGCGGTGGTGGGCCTCACCAAGACCGCCGCCGCGGAATACGGGCGCTTCGGCATCCGTGTCAACACCGTGTGTCCAGGCATCATCCGCACCCCGATGCTCGAGCGCGCGCTGGAGCGCGAACCGCGGCGAGAAAAGACGATCACGAAAGTGCATCCCATCGGCCGCCTGGGAGAGGCGCAGGAGATTGCGAACGCCGCACTTTGGCTATGCTCGGACAGTGCATCGTTCGTGACCGGCCATCAGCTTGCCGTCGATGGCGGCTTGACGGCGGTCTGAACCGGGAGCGAGGCGGAACGAGTAGGCGTTCGAGAAGCGAGGCCGAAAAATCGAGGCCGGAAAATCGAGGCCGGAAAATCGAGGCCGGAAAATCGAGGCCGGAAAATCG
>DATLGF010000111.1:0-16027 GCA_035540575.1 Noviherbaspirillum sp. | reverse complement strand
ATCCAGCCCTTGAACGCCTTCAGGCGCGCGGCGTTCTCTTCCTCGTAACCCATGCTGGTCCAGACGTCGGTAGTGACCAGGTCGGCGTTCTCGCAGGCGTCGGAAGGATCGGCGAACACGGTATAGCTGCTGTTGTCGGGCGCCACCAGGGCCGGATCGATCTCGTAGCGCTTGGGCGTGGAGACGTTGACGTGGAAGCCGAACACCTGCGCGGCCTGCAGCCATGAATACAGCATGTTGTTGGCGTCCCCGATCCACGCCACCGTCTTGCCGGCGATGGAGCCGCGGTGTTCGATGTAGGTGAAGATGTCGGCCAGCACCTGGCAGGGGTGATGCTCGTTGGTCAGGCCGTTGATCACCGGCACGCGCGAATGGGCGGCGAAGCGCTCGATGATGTCTTGGCCGAAGGTGCGGATCATGATGATGTCGCACATGCGGGACATCACCTGCGCGGCATCTTCGACCGGCTCGCCACGGCCGAGCTGGCTGTCGCGGGTGTTCAGGTAGATTGCGGCGCCGCCAAGCTGATGCATGCCGGCTTCGAACGACAGGCGGGTGCGCGTCGAATTTTTCTCGAACACCATCACGAGCGTGCGGTCGACCAGCGGGTGGTAGGGCTCGTAGTTCTTGAACTTCCGCTTGATCACGCTGGCGCGCTCGATCACGTGTTCGAATTCATCCAGCGTGAAGTCGGAAACCTGCAGGAAGTGTTTGATCGCCATAAATGAAAACGGCGGCTTGGTTGTCGCCTGCCGCCGGAGTTTGTAACTTGTTCAATTATAAGGGGATTTTCTCGGAAAAAGATAGCCGCATGCAAACGGTGGCGCGCCTCAGTAACCGATTTTCTGCGAGGACTCGTGCACCAGTTGCTGGTACAGCGCGTGGCGCATCGGATGGATGGCACCGGTTTCAACCGCTCCCAGCACCGCGCAGCCCGGTTCGCTCAGGTGATGGCAGTTGTAGAAACGGCATTGGCCCAGATGCGGGGCGAACTCCGGAAATGCCCGTTCCAGCATGCCCTCGGTCAGGTGATAGAGGCCGAATTCCTGGAAGCCCGGGGAGTCGATCACGGCCGTGTGCGCATCGAGCGCGAACAGGCGGGTGAAGGTGGTGGTGTGCTTGCCGGAGTCGAGCGCGTCGGAAATCTCGCGTGTGGCCAGGTCCGCATCCGGCACCAGCAGGTTGATCAGCGAGGACTTGCCCATGCCGGACTGGCCGATCAGGATCGTCGCATGCCCTTGCAACATCGGCATCAGCAGTGCGCGCGTCTGCTCGGGTTGCGTGCGTACCGACACTTCATGGATCGGATAGCCGATGGCCGCATACATGCGCAGGCGTTCGCGCGTCTTATCGAGTGACGCGGTAACGTCGATCTTGTTGAGGATCAGGTGTGGCGCCACGCCAGCCGCCTCGGCGGCGACCAGCGCCCGCGAGACGAGGTCGTCCGAATAACCGGGCTCGGTGGCGACCACGATGAACAGCTGCGTGACGTTGGCCGCCAGCAGCTTGGACTTGTACTGGTCCGAGCGATAGAGCAGGGTCCTGCGCTCGCCGATCTTCTCGATTACGCCCTGATCCTGCGAGGTCTGCTTGATCTCCACCATGTCACCGGTCGCGACATCGCTCTTCTTGCCACGGGTCACGCAGTTCAGGCGCTGTTCGCCGGCCTGGACCAGATAGTGGCGTCCGTGGGCGGCGATGACGGTACCGCGCATCGGCTCCATCAGTGCTGCTGCGCGAGCAGGTGCTGGATGCGCACGCTGGCCGGCGGGTGCGAGTCGTAGAACGCCGAGTGGATCGGATCCGGGGTGAGGGTCGACGCATTGTCCTCGTACAGCTTGACCAGCGCGGATACGAGGTCCTGCGGATCCGTATGCCGGGCCGCGAACGCGTCGGCCTCGAACTCGTGCTTGCGTGAGGTCAGCGAGGCCAGCGGCGCGAACACGAAGGTGAACACCGGCAGGACCAGCATGAACAGGATCAGCGCCATCGCGTCATTGTTGCCAGGAACCATGGGATCCACGCCGAGGCCGGTGTAGAACCAGACCTGGTTCTTCAGATAACCCAGCAGGGCCAGGAAGGCGAGCGACAGGCCGAACATGACGGCGATGCGCTTGATGATGTGGCGCAGCTTGAAATGTCCGAGCTCGTGCGCGAGCACCGCTTCGATCTCCTGCGGTGCCAGGCGCGCGAGCAGGGTGTCGAAGAACACGATGCGCTTGGCGGCGCCGAAGCCGGAGAAATAGGCGTTGCCATGCGCGCTGCGCTTGGAGCCATCCATCACGAACAGGCCCTTCGACGCGAAGCCGACGCGTTTCATCAGTCCTTCGATGCGCTCGCGCAGGCTGGCATCCTCGAGCGGCGTGAACTTGTTGAACATCGGCGCGATCACGGTCGGATACAGCACCAGCATCAGCAGCTGGAACGCGATCCAGACCAGCCAGGCGTAGAACCACCAGAGATCGCCGGCCTGCTCCATCAGCATCAGAATCACCCACAGCAGCGGCAGGCCGATCGCCACGCCAAGCAGCACGCTCTTGACCAGGTCGCTGAAGAAGAGCTTCGGCGTCATCTTGTTGAACCCGAAGCGTTCTTCGAGACCGAACTGCCGGTAGTAGTCGAACGGCAGGTCCACCAGTCCGGAAATCACGGCAAATGCCGCCACCAGCCCGAGCTGGTGCCACATTCCCGGCCCGGTCGCGTCGAACACGGCAACCGACAGCCATTGCAGGCCGCCGAACAGCGTGAAGCCGATCAGGACCGCGGCATTGACGATCATCGTGACGAGCCCGAAGCGTGTGCGCGCGACTGTGTAGTCGGCCGCCTTCTGGTGCGCGTACAGCGGAATCTTGTGGGAAAACTCGGCGGGGACGGCGTCGCGGTGGCGCTGGACATGGCGGATGTGCCGGGAAGCCAGCCAGAAACGCAAGGAAAGAGTCAGGAGCAGGAAGCCGACGAACAAGATGGAGAACGCAAGTGAGGTCATGCCCTGCCTGTGAGAAAATGCTGGATTCAAGAGGATAAATTATGTCACAAGCCACCCCTTCCGAGCGGCCTGCCGCGGCTCCCGCGCGGCCGAACGAGTTCAACCTGGTCTGGGTCGACATGGAAATGACCGGCCTCGATCCCGACACCGACCGCATCATCGAAGTTGCCGTTGTGGTTACCGATTCGGAACTCAATGTGTTGGCGGAAGGTCCCGTTTTTGCCATTCATCAGCCCGACGAAGTGCTCGACGGCATGGATGCGTGGAACAAGGGCACCCACGGGCGCTCCGGTCTGATCGACCGGGTCAAGGCGTCCAAGGTCAGCGAAGCCGATGCCGAAGCCGCGCTGATCGATTTCCTGAAGCATTTCGTGCCGGCCGGCAAATCGCCGATGTGCGGCAACACGATCTGCCAGGACCGCCGCTTCATGGCGCGCGGCATGCCGAAGCTGGAAGCGTTCTTCCACTACCGCAATCTCGACGTCTCCACGCTGAAGGAGCTGTGCAAGCGCTGGAAGCCGGAAGTGGCTTCCGGCTTCAAGAAGCACCAGAAGCACACGGCGCTGGCCGACATACTCGAGTCGATCGAGGAACTGCGTTACTACCGCGAACATTTCATCCAGCGCTGAGCAACGCGACCGTTGCACTGTCTGCATCGTTTTCAGCCGTCCAAGTCCCTGCCCGGCAGGGACGTTTTCATTCTCGCCGCAACATGGCTTCCATCACCGAAACCCCTGACACCGTTGACGCCGCATCCGCGCCGCGCAAACCCGCCGAACTGATCGCTCGCGAAGTCGCGCGCCGCCGCACCTTCGGCATCATCTCCCACCCGGACGCCGGCAAGACCACGCTGACCGAAAAGCTGCTGCTGTTCTCCGGCGCGATCCAGCTTGCCGGGACCGTCAAGGCGCGCAAGAGCGGCCGCCACGCAACCTCGGACTGGATGGAGATCGAAAAGCAGCGCGGCATCTCGGTCGCGAGCTCGGTCATGCAGTTCGAATACCGCGAGCACGTGGTCAACCTGCTCGACACGCCGGGCCACGAAGACTTTTCGGAAGACACCTATCGTGTGCTCACGGCGGTCGATTCGGCGCTGATGGTGATCGACGCGGCCAAGGGCGTGGAAGAGCAGACGATCAAGCTGCTCAATGTCTGCCGCATGCGCGCCACCCCGATCCTGACCTTCATGAACAAGCTGGACCGCGAGACGCGCGATCCGCTCGAACTGCTCGACGAAGTCGAATCGGTGCTGAAGATCCAGTGCGCGCCGGTGACCTGGCCGATCGGCATGGGCAAGAATTTTCGCGGCGTCTATCACCTGCTGCGCGACGAAATCCTGCTGTTCAAGGCCGGCGAGGAGCGCGCGGACCAGGAGTTCGAGGTGGTCAAGGGCATCGACAATCCGCGCCTGGCCGAGCTGTTCCCGATGGAGATGGAGCAGCTGAAGATGGAGGTGGAACTGGTGCACGGTGCCTCGCACCCGTTCGACCTGGATGCTTTCCTCGCCGGCACGCAGACGCCGGTGTTCTTCGGTTCGGCGATCAACAACTTCGGCGTGCGCGAAATCCTCAACGCGCTGCTCGACTGGGCACCGGCGCCACGCTCGCGCGACGCCACCGTACGCCAGGTCGAGCCGGTCGAGGAGCCGTTCTCCGGCTTCGTCTTCAAGATCCAGGCCAACATGGATCCGGCCCACCGCGACCGCATCGCCTTCCTGCGCGTGTGCTCCGGCCGATTCGAGCGCGGGATGAAGGTCAGGCATCTGCGCCTGAACCGCGAGATCAAGGTGTCAAGCGTGGTGACCTTCATGGCTTCCAGCCGCGAGCAGGTCGAGGAAGCCTATGCGGGCGACATCATCGGCCTGCCGAACCACGGCAACATGCAGATCGGCGACAGCTTTTCCGAAGGCGAGATGCTGCAGTTCACCGGCATTCCGTATTTCGCCCCCGACTTCTTCCGGCTGGTGCGCATTCGCAATCCGTTGAAGATCAAGCAGCTGCACAAGGGCCTGCAGCAGTTGGGCGAGGAGGGCGCGGTGCAGGTGTTCAAGCCGGTGCATGGCGGCGACCTGATCCTGGGCGCGGTGGGTGTGCTGCAGTTCGAAGTCGTCGCGAGCCGCCTGATGAACGAGTACGGCGTGGACGCGGTGTTCGAAGGCACCAGCATCAGCAGCGCGCGCTGGATCTCCTCCGATGACAAGAAGGCGCTGGCCGACTTCGAACGCTCGTCGGCCGGTGCCAACCTCGCGCACGACGCGGCCGGCAATCTCGCCTACCTCGCCACCTCCGGGGTGAATCTGCGCCTGACGCAGGAGCGCTGGCCGCAGCTGACCTTCCACTCCACACGCGAACACGCGGCCCGGCTGGAGTGATGCGGCGGCATGCCTTGCGGCATGCCGCAATTCCTGGCTTCAAGCAGGGCTCGAACGCATTTGAGGAAGATCAACGGCGGACATATCCCCACGCCTATACTTCCCCAACTTTCAACCAGCGCACCGAAGAATCCAGGAGCCCTCAATGCTGACCGCCACCTATTCTCTCGTCGCCATTGCAGCCGAGCAGGAAAAGACACGCACGATGCTCAACCGGCTGCAGCAGTTTCTCGATGCCGCATGGAGCGGCCTGCAAAATGTCGATTTTGGTTTTCTCGAGTCGGGCTACCATCGCCTGCTGCAGTTCGATCAATACCTTCGCGAGCGGAAGATCGAACGTTTTCTGATTCCGGTGCTGAGAGGCACGGGACGCGAGGCCGAGTTGCTGATCGCCGAAATGGAGAGCCTGCGGCACAAATCCATCGGGTATCTGCGTGAAGCGGGCGCGCTGCTGGCCTCGCGCACCGATTTCGGCCGTCTGCAGGTCAGTCGCGTGTGCGAATCGATGTCTGCCTATTGCAGCCAGGCCGCTTCGCGCCTGACGCTGGAGGAGCAGTCACTGCTGCCGCTGGCGCGCCGGCTGCTGTCGGTGGAGGACTGGTTCCGGCTTGCTTCCGACTTCCTTTCACGTGACAGCGCTCCCGGCCGGCGTTCAGGGCGGCCCAACCGCGGGTACGCCCATCCGGGTGCCCGCCGCGACATGCACTGATACCCTCGGTTACAGCCCCGCCAACGCGCGCAGCACACTCCTGCTTGCCTCCACGCAGGTTTCTTGGCATGGTGTGGCCTGGATTTTCCAGGCTCTTCCATGTCAAGGATCTTTTCGTTCTCCCGTATCTCACTGCGCGGCCTGCTGTTCTCGGCGGGGCCGGTGCTCATGCTCCTGGCGGCGGCCTGTCTGCTTGCCTACTGGATCGTCGATCCTTCGCCGCCTCCAAAGGTGACGCTGTCGACCGGACAGGAGAACAGCGCCTATGAAGAAATCGGCAAGCGTTACGCCGCCCAGCTCGCGCGCATGGGGGTGAAGGTCGACCTCGTTCGCTCGCTCGGCTCGCAAGAGAATCTCGATCGTCTTGTCGACCCCCGCTCCGGCGTCGGCATTGCATTCGTGCAGAGCGGTTCGACGGAAATGGCCCAGGCCGAACGTCAGGGGCTGGTGTCCCTGGGAAGCCTGTTTACCGAGCCGGTCTGGCTGTTCATGCGCGAAAGGAAGGCGGTCACCCGACTGTCCCAGCTGCGCGGTATGAAGGTCAACGTGGGGCCGGAAGGCACCGGCGTGCCGCAGCTGTTCAAGCGCATCCTGGCGGTCAACGGCATCGAGCCGGGTGAGCTGGCGCTAAGCGGGCTGGAGAACACCCCTGCGACGGTCGCGCTGCTCGAAGGTCAAATCGACGCGCTCGTGTTCAGCTCGGCGCCCGACGCGCCGCTGGTCCAGATGCTGCTGCAGACGCCGGGAATCCGCCTGTTCGATTTTGCCCAGGCCGAGGCCTACACGCGCCGTCTGCCTTTCCTTTCCCATGTGGTGCTGCCGCGCGGGATCGTCGACCTGGGCCGCGACCTGCCCGCGCGGGACTATCACCTGATCGCGCCGACAGCGACACTGGTCGCGCGCGCCGACCTGCATCCGGCCCTCGTCGATCTGTTCGTGCACGCGGCCGCGCAGATCCACAACGATGCCGGCTGGTTCCAGCGGCGCGGCGAATTCCCGAATGCGAACTACACCGAGATCCCGGTCGCGTCGTCGGCGCAGAAGTACTACCGCAGCGGGCCGCCGTTCCTGCAGCGCTACCTGCCGTTCTGGCTGGCCAACCTCTTCGACAGGATGTGGGTGATCGTGGTGGCGCTGGGCGCGCTGATGCTGCCGCTATCGCGCATCGTCCCGCCGCTGTATGTGTGGCAGGTGCGTTCGCGCGTCTATCGCTGGTACGGCCAGTTGCGCGCGGTGGAGCAGGCGCTGGAGGAGGTGCCGCAGGATCGCCGCGCCGACGTGTATCGCGAACAGCTCGAACGCCTGAACGAGATCGAGGACCGGGTGAACCACATCGCGATCCCGCTCTCGTTCGCCGACGAGCTGTACGGGCTGCGCAGCCACATCGGCTTCGTGCGCCGGCGGATCGCGGCGCTGATGGAAGAGCGAGCCGGGGAGCCGGCCTAGCGGTGTTGGAGCCTACGCGCCCACCCAGGGCAACCCGGCCTTGCACCAGCCGCAGACGGTCTTGCGATGGCCGTTGGCATCCTTGTCGCCTTCGAAGCCTTCCAGAATGTCGAAGCAGTTCAAGAAGCCGTGCTCGGTTGCGAGCCTGGCCGCATGGCGCGAGCGCACGCCGGAGCGGCACAGGAACAGCAGAACGTCATCCTTCTGTGCGGCGGATTGGAGCTGGTCGAGGAAAGCAGGGTTCGGCGTGCCGCCCGGGTACAGGCTCCATTCGATCGCCGCATGTTGGGCCGGGTCGATCTTTACGCGGCCGACCCAGTCGCGTTCGGCGTTCGTGCGCACGTCGACGAGCATCGCCGACTTTTCCTGCTGCAGCAGCGCGTAGGCTTCCTGGGGCGTGAGCGCACCCGCGTAGGGCAGGTTGTGCTGGCGGCCCCGTTCACGTGCGGTCTCGAGAATATTGAGGCTCATGCTTGCTCCTTGGTGATCGAGGCCTTCATTCTAGCGCGCGCTGCCCCGGATGTCGGCGCACAAAAATGGTGCGTAGGTGAACTAAAATAGTGCGCGTACAGTCAACACGCACGGTTTCGGTGAAACGTGGCCGGGCTGGTCTTGTACGCGGATGCCGCGATAGCGTTCAAACAGGCCTCAAACCGCGCCGATCCTCGCGAACTCGACGGCACCGTCGTGAAAAATGTGGTGGCACGGAAACTGCTAAATCCGGCCACGATCCACCCGCTTTGCGCCGGCGTTCGACGCCCGCCAGGGACGGTTCTAAAATTCCACACTTTTGCTCAATTAGGAGATTCGCATGGCAAGGACGGCCGAAGAGGTCTTGAAAATGGCCAAGGAAAACGAGGTCAAGTTCATTGACTTCCGTTTCGCAGACACCCGCGGCAAGGAACAGCACGTCACCGTGCCGGTCTCGCAGTTCGGCATGGACAAGTTCGAGTCCGGTCATGCGTTTGACGGTTCCTCGATCGCCGGCTGGAAAGGCATCGAAGCGTCCGACATGCTGCTGATGCCGGATCCGAACACCGCCAACATCGACCCGTTCATGGAAGAGACCACGCTGTTCATGCAGTGCGACGTGATCGAGCCTTCCGACGGCAAGGGCTATGACCGCGATCCGCGCTCGATCGCCAAGCGCGCGGAAGCCTACCTGAAGTCTTCCGGCATCGGCGACACCGCCTACTTCGGTCCGGAACCCGAATTCTTCATCTTCGACGGCGTGCGCTGGAAGATCGACATGTCGGGCTGCTTCGTGAAGGTCGACTCCGAAGAGGCGTCCTGGTCGACCGACCGCGAGTTCGAAGGCGGCAACACCGGCCACCGTCCGACCGTCAAGGGCGGCTACTTCCCGGTTCCGCCGGTCGACAGCTTCCAGGACATGCGCTCGGAAATGTGCCTGATCCTCGAAGCGCTCGGCATCCCGGTCGAAGTGCACCACCATGAAGTGGCGGGCGCCGGCCAGAACGAAATCGGCACCAAGTTCTCGACCCTGGTCGAGCGCGCCGACTGGACGCAGACCCTGAAGTACGTGATCTGGAACGTCGCCCACACCTACGGCAAGACCGCGACCTTCATGCCCAAGCCCATCGTAGGCGACAACGGCTCCGGCATGCACGTGCACCAGTCGGTCTGGAAGGACGGCAAGAACCTGTTCGCGGGCGACGGCTATGCCGGCCTGTCGGACTTCGCGCTGTACTACATCGGCGGCATCATCAAGCACGCCCGCGCGCTGAACGCGATCACCAACCCGGGCACCAACTCGTACAAGCGCCTGGTGCCGGGCTTCGAAGCGCCGGTCAAGCTGGCCTACTCGGCCCGCAACCGCTCGGCATCGATCCGCATTCCGCACGTGGCCAATCCGAAGGCGCGCCGCGTCGAGGCGCGCTTCCCGGATCCGCTGTCGAACCCCTACCTGTGCTTCTCGGCGCTGCTGATGGCGGGTCTCGATGGCGTGCAGAACAAGATCCACCCGGGCGAAGCCGCTTCGAAGGACCTGTACCACCTGCCGCCGGAAGAAGATGCGCTGATCCCGACTGTGTGCTCGTCGCTCGACCAGGCACTCGAGTACCTCGACAAGGACCGCGAGTTCCTGACCCGCGGCGGCGTGTTCAGCGACACGATGATCGACGCCTACATCGAACTGAAGATGCAGGAAGTCCAGCGCTTCCGCATGACGACCCACCCGGTCGAGTTCGACATGTACTACTCGCTGTAATCGAGTCTCCGCGGAACGAAGCGGGAAGGGCGCAAGCCTTTCCCGCTTTTTTTTTTCGGGACAGGCTGGCGATCTTGTGTGTCGGGAACTGTTTTGCGCCGTGGCAATCTTATGACGGATGGGCAGCATCCGTTTGTAATGCTTTGATTCTTATCCTAAACTAGTAAGCGCTGCAGTTTCTTAGAAGCAACATAATGAAGAAACAACTATCCCTGCTGCTTCTCCTCTCCGGTTTCGCGGGCGTCGCGCATGCCCAGGGAGAGGTCTATGTCTGCGTCGATGAGGACGGCCGCCGCGAGTATCGCAACACCGGCATGACGAAAGGCTGCAAGCGGGTCGATCTGCCTGGCTTGTCGATGGTGCCGGCGCCGGCTTCGGCGCCCGCTCCTGCGCGCGCGGCGCCTGCCGCACCGACCGCCGCTGCGCGTCCGGCCGCCGCGCCGGTGGATTTCCCGAAGGTCGACAGCGCGACCCAGCGGGCGCGCGACACCGACCGGCGCCGCATCCTGCAGGACGAGATGCGCGCCGAGGAGCAGAAGCTCGCCGGCCTGAAGAAGGAGTTCAACAACGGCGAGCCCGAGCGGCGCGGCGACGAGCGCAACTATGCGAAGTACCAGGAGCGCGTGGCCCTGATGCAGGAAGACATCCGTCGTACCGAGAAGAATATCGAAGCGCTGCAGCGGGAACTCAACAACCTGCGCTGAGTGGGCATCGTGCTTGCATTCAAGGGGCCGCATTGCGGCCCCTTGTCGTTGATGATGCGAAAAGTCCACGGCTGTCCTTCGCACGCCGACGGCAAGCATCGTGACCTGAACCGCAGGTGCCGGCGCCGGACAAACCATCTGCGGCACGCGATGCGATAAGCTAGCTGCATCATTGACGGGAACCTCTTGTGAAACACAGCCCCCCCTCTCTTGAAGGCCTCGAACTCCTGTCTTCCTCGGTCTTGCTGCTGGACGCGGAAGACCGCGTTGTCTATGCCAACGCCGCGGCCGAGAACCTGCTGGAGAGTTCGTTCCGCATGCTCGCGCAGCAGCGCATCGCCGATCTCTTCTTCAACGGCGGCCAGCTCCACCCGGTGCTGGAACAGGCCCGCGCGCACGAATTCGCTGACAAGCGGCTCGATCTCGCCCTTGAGCGCGCCGGGCGCGAGCCGCTGCACGTGCACCTGATCGTCACCGCGCTCGACATCCCGGCCACGCCGGTGCTGCTGGAGCTGCGCGAGAACGTACAGCAGCTCAAGCTGGACCGTGAAGAACGCCTGCTCGATCAGAGCCAGCTCAACAAGGAGCTGATCCGCAATCTCGCCCACGAAATCAAGAATCCGCTGGGCGGCATACGCGGCGCCGCGCAGCTGCTGGAACTCGAGCTGCCCGAACGTCACCTGCGCGAGCTGCGCGAGTACACGCAGGTCATCGTCAAGGAAGCCGACCGGCTGCAGACGCTGGTCGATCGTCTGCTGGCGCCGCACAGGCATCCGCACATCGTCGGCGACGTAAACATCCATGAAGTATGCGAGCGGGTGCGCAGCCTGATGCTGGCCGAATTCCCGAGCGGCCTGACGATCACGCGCGACTACGACCTGTCCGTCCCCGAATTCCGCGGCGACAAGGAGCAGTTGATCCAGGCGGTGCTCAACATCGTGCGCAACGCGGCCCAGGCGCTCGAAGAAAAGATCGCCGACGGCGACGCGCAGATCACGCTGCGCACCCGCGTGGCGCGCCAGATCACGCTCGCGAAAATTCGTTACAGGCTGGCATTGGACTTGCATATCGTTGACAACGGGCCAGGCATCCCGCCTGACATTCAGGACCGCGTGTTTTATCCACTGGTGTCGGGACGCGCGGGGGGAAGCGGATTGGGGTTGACCCTGGCTCAGACCTTCGTGCAGCAGCACATGGGCGTGATCGAATGCGAGAGCAGGCCGGGATGCACTGACTTCCGCGTTCTGATCCCGCTGCCCTAACCACATGCAGATAGCAGGGACGCAAGACACAAGATGAAGCCGATCTGGATTGTCGACGACGACGAATCGATACGCTGGGTGCTCGAGAAGGCGCTCGCCCGCGAAAACCTCGCAACCAGGAGCTTCTCGAATGTGCGCGATGCGATGGCGGCGCTCCAGGATGGTGCGCCGCAGGTGCTGGTGTCGGACATCCGCATGCCAGGCGAATCGGGGCTCGCACTGCTGCAGGCCGCCAAGGAAATGCATCCGGGGCTGCCGGTCATCGTCATCACCGCATTCTCCGACCTCGACTCGGCCGTTGCGGCATTCCAGGGCGGCGCCTTCGAATACCTGGCCAAGCCGTTCGATGTCGACAAGGCGGTCGAGCTGATACGCCGCGCGCTCGAAGAGAGCCTGCGCGAAGCCGACGTCGAACAAGCCAACGGCGTCACGCCCGAAATCCTCGGCCAGGCGCCGGCCATGCAGGATGTATTCCGCGCGATCGGCCGGCTGTCGCAATCGAACGTGACGGTGCTGATCACCGGCGAATCGGGCACCGGCAAGGAGCTGGTCGCGCGCGCGCTGCACAAGCACAGCCCGCGCGCGGCACAGCCGTACATCGCGCTCAATACCGCGGCGATTCCGAAGGACCTGCTCGAGTCCGAACTGTTCGGGCACGAGCGCGGCGCGTTCACCGGCGCGCAGGCGATGCGGCGCGGTCGCTTCGAGCAGGCGGAGAACGGCACGCTCTTCCTCGATGAAATCGGCGACATGCCGTTCGATCTGCAGACGCGCCTGCTGCGCGTGCTCTCCGACGGCCACTTCTACCGCGTCGGCGGTCACCAGCCGTTGAAGGCGAATGTGCGCGTGATCGCGGCGACGCATCAGAACCTCGAACAGCGCGTGCGCGACGGCCTGTTCCGCGAGGACTTGTACCATCGCCTGAACGTGATCCGCCTGCGTCTGCCGAGCCTGCGCGAACGGCGCGAGGACATCCCGCTACTCACGCGCTACTTTCTCGCACAGAGCGCACGGCAGCTTGGCGTTGAAGCCAAGCGCATGTCGGACGCGGCGATGCATTACCTCACCGGGCTCGACTTCCCTGGCAACGTGCGCCAGCTCGAGAACCTGTGCAACTGGATCACGGTGATGGCGCCGGGGCAGACGGTGGAGATCAAGGATCTGCCGCCCGATCTGGTGCGCGGCGAAACAACCGGCTCTACACAGAGCGCGACGGGCCCCGACGGCAGCCAGGCGCCGGCGCCGCAGGAGGAGAGTCCTGTCCCTGTCCCGACCATCGAAGCCGCACGCGAGCCGGGACTTGCGCCGGCAGTGCGCCCCGGGTGGATTTCCTTGCTCGAAGCCGAGGCGGCCCAGATGCTTGCCGCCGGCCAGCCGGAAGTGATGGACGCGCTCGGGCGGCAGTTCGAATCGGCGCTGATCAAGACGGCGTTGCGCCACACTCACGGCCGCCGCAACGATGCGGCAGTGCGGCTCGGGATCGGCCGCAACACGATCACGCGCAAGATCCAGGAACTGGGCATCGACGGGGCGGCCGACGACTGAGGGCTCGGGCCGGGCGGCGGGAGTGGCGTTGTGTCGGCATCGGCAAGCGCGCCGTGTGCCGATGTCGTTCACATTTCCCATTCATATCGCTCCCGCGCGGGCGGGGCCAGCTCAAGTTTGAACCTCTCTGCATACGTCGGAGCTGGGTCCCCGCCTGCGCGGGGACGACATGGCGAGGGCAACGCAGCATTGGAAAGCAATTCCGCTCGCGGCGGCGGCTTCCCGTTGCGCTCTCTGCCGCGTGGCGACCGGCGCACGGGAACCGAGGCGATTTGCCGCCATCACACTGGCATTGTCAATCGATCGAGGAGGCAGTCGTGCAAATCCAGCTCAACACCGACAAACACGTAGTCGGGTCCCCAAGCCTGCAAGAGCGCGTTGAACAGATGCTGGAGCAGGAACTCAAGCATCTCAGCGACCGCATCACACGCATCGAAGTCCATCTGAATGACGTGAATAGCGCCAAGGCCGGCGACGACGACAAGCGTTGCCAGCTCGAAGCGCGCCTGGCCGGTGCGAATCCGATTTCCGTGGAGCATCGAGCGCCGAACATGGAGCTGGCCATCGCCGGGGCTGCGGAGCAACTGGCGCGCGCTCTGGCCAATCTTCAAGGCAAGGCGGAGGCGTCCTCGAAACGACGCGAGTCGATCCGTCACATGGACCCGGGAGGCTTGTAGAGCGCATGCCGGCGCGCAACTGGATGCTGGCAACCACCGTTACCGAGCGTACCCTTACCCAAACGCAAGAACGCAAGCATGAGGCCTACGTAGCATAGGCGAACCACGCTACCTGCGCCCATGCCGCGTTCATCGCATATCAGGACCATCGTCTGGACCGCCATCGTGACGGTCATTCTCGCGCTGGTCGTCACGAACCTGACCACTGCCGACCCGCGTTTGCGCACGCAGGTCGAGCATCGCTACGGCGTGGCCGAGCCGCAGTTCCTGCGCACCATGGGCGTCCTGCTCGGGCCGCCGGTTGCCGAAGGCAATTCCGTGCAGCACCTGGAGAACGGCGTGCGCATCTTCCCGGCCATGCTCGAGGCCATCGCTTCCGCCGAGCGCACGATCACGTTCGAGATGTACATCTACTGGTCCGGGGAGATCGCCGACCGCTTTGCCGCCGCACTGATCGAGCGCGCCCGCTCGGGCGTCAAGGTGCATGTTCTGCTCGATTGGGTTGGCAGCGCGAAGATGGATCTGACGCTGATCGACCGGATGCGCGACGGCGGCATCGAGGTCGAACGCTTTCACAAGCCGACCATCCGGAACCTGCCGCGCATGAACAACCGCACGCATCGGCGCATCCTCGTCATCGACGGCAAGGTCGGCTTCACCGGCGGCGTCGGCATCGGCGACGAATGGACCGGGGATGCGCACGGCCCGGACCATTGGCGCGAGTCCCACTTCCGGGTGGAAGGCCCGGTGGTCGCGCAGATGCAGGCGGTCTTCGTCGACAACTGGACACGCGCCACCGGCCGTGTTCTTTATACCGAGGACTATTTTCCGAGCCTGACAGCGCGCGGCCAGGCGCCGGCCCAGATGTTCAGCAGTTCTCCTGCAGGCGGCAGCGAAAGCATGCACCTGATGTATCTGCTGGCGATTTCGGCGGCGCAGGAAAGCATCCTGCTGTCGGGTTCCTACTTCGTGCCTGATGCGCTCGCTGTGGAGGCGCTGGTGAAGGCGCGCGAGCGCGGCGTGCGCGTGTCGATCATCGTGCCCGGACCGCACATGGACGTGGAAGTGGTGCGGCGCGCCTCGCGCGCGCGTTGGGGCGAGTTGCTGGCGGCGGGCGTGGAAATCGCCGAATACCAGCCGACCATGTACCACGTGAAGGTGCTGGTGATAGACGGCTTCATGGTTTCGGTCGGCTCGACCAACTTCGACAACCGTTCGTTTCGCATCAACGACGAGGCCAGCCTGAATGTCTACGACCGGCAGCTTGCGGCGCAGATGCAGCAGGTATTCGAAGCTGATCTGGCCAAGTCAAAGCGCGTGACGCTGGAGATGTGGGAGAACCGCCCCTTCCGTGAAAAGGTGGTGGAACAGGTGGCTTCGCAGCTGGGGCGGCAGTTGTAGCCGGCGCGCCCGCCGCCATGCAGCGGCGAACACGGTTCAAGATGTCGAAACTGCGGTTGCGGCGCGAGCGGGGTGGGCGGCAGACTTGCCTGCGTTCCCAACTTGCATGGATCGGCATGTCTCTCTCCTCGCGCAGCCACGCAGAAACTGGCACTTCCTCCGCCGGACCGCTCGCAGGCATCCGCATTCTCGACATGGCAACCGTGCTCGCCGCGCCCTTTGGCACCACGCTGTGTGCGGACATGGGCGCGGATGTCATCAAGCTGGAGCTGCCAGATGGCAGCGACGCGCTGCGCACGCTGGCGCCGATCGACCTGTTCTGGAAGGTGACGAACCGCGGCAAGAAGGGCATCACGCTCGATGTGCGCACACCGGAAGGGAGAGAGCTGTTCCTGAAGCTGGCGGCCACCGTCGATGTGCTCGTCGAGAATTTCCGCACCGGCACGCTGGACAAGTGGGGTCTGGACCTCGCCACCCTGCATGCAGCCAATCCGCGCCTGATCGTGCTCCGCCTGACCGGATTCGGCCAGACCGGGCCGTATGCCGGACGCCCGGGCTTTGCGCGCATCTTCGAGGCGATGAGCGGCTTCGCGAACCTCACCGGCGACGCGCAGAGCGGACCGCAGCACATGAATTTCCCGTTGGGCGACGTGGTCTCGGGTGTTTTCTGTGCGTTCTCGATCGCCAGCGCCGTCGCGC
>DATLGF010000110.1:0-2666 GCA_035540575.1 Noviherbaspirillum sp. | reverse complement strand
AAGATGCTCAACACGCTGGAAGGCGCGAAGCTGAGCGACTCGGCCCAGACCAACGCGGTGATTGCGGAGGGCCTGTCGATCTTCCTGCGCGTGCTCTACCCGGTCGCGCCGCATATCGCGCATGTGCTGTGGAACGAGCTCGGCTTCGAGGTCGCGCATGGCGACATCCTCGATGCGCCCTGGCCGCAGGTCGATCCCGCCGCGCTCGAACAGGCCGAGATCGAGCTGATGGTGCAGGTCAATGGCAAGCTGCGCGGCTCGGTGATCGTGCCCAAGGACGCCGACAAGGCCGCGATCGAAGCGGCGGCGCTGGCCAACGAGAATGTGAAGAAGTTCGTCGAAGGCGCGCCGAAGAAGGTGATCGTCGTTCCCGGCAAGTTGATCAACATCGTCGCGTAATCCCATGAAACGTCGCACCGCCCTGCTCGCCTTGTCCACCCTGGGCCTGTCCGCCTGCGGTTTCCAGCTGCGCGGCTCGGGCCGGCAGTCGGCCCTGCGGTTCAAGACCCTGCACATTGCCGGCAACAATGGCGGTCTCGCCTTTGCGCTGCGCCGCATGATAGAGGCCGGCAACGGCACGACCGTGGTCGACGATCCGAAGCAGGCCGAAGCGATCATCGACATCCTCGGCGAAGCCCGTGACCGCGGAACGATCACGCTGAACACCCAGGGACGCATTCGCGAGTACTCGCTGTACTACCGCGTGAACTTCCGGGTGCGCGGCGCCGCCGGCCAGGAAATGCTGGCGCCGACCCTGATCGTCCTGCGGCGCGACCTGAGCTTCAACGAAGCGCAGGCGATCGCGAAGGAACGCGAGGAAGAAATGCTGTTTCGCGACATGCAGGGTGACGCGGTCCAGCAGATACTGCGGCGTCTGGCCGCGATCCACTAGCCATGCAGCTGCGGCCCGACGCACTCGACGCACAGCTTGCGAAGTCGCTGGCGCCGCTGTACGTGATCACCAGCGACGAGCACCTGCTCGCGCTGGAGGCGGCCGACAAGATCCGCAAGGCGGCCCGGGCACAAGGCTTCACCGAACGCGACGTGCTGGTAGTCGAGCGTTACTTCAAGTGGGGAGCGCTTACCGAAGCGAATCAGTCGCAGTCGCTGTTCGGCGACCGCAAGCTGATCGAACTGCGTATTCCTTCCGGCAAGCCGGGCAAGGAAGGCGGGCAGGCGCTGCAGGACTACGTGGCCAATCTGAATCCGGACAATGTCACGCTGATCAGCCTGCCAAAACTGGACTGGCAAACGCAGAAGAGCGCCTGGGTGGCGGCACTGCAGCGCGCCGCCGCCTACATCGAGATCCCGCTGGTCGAGCGGCCGCAGCTGCCTGCCTGGGTCGGCAGCCGCCTTGCCGCCCAGGGCCAGAGCGCGGAACGCGCGAGCCTGGATTTCATCGCCGACCGCGTCGAGGGCAACCTGCTCGCCGCGCACCAGGAAATCCAGAAGCTCGCGCTGCTGCATCCACCCGGCAAGCTGAGTTTCGAGCAGGTCCAGGATGCGGTGCTGAACGTGGCGCGCTATGACGTGTTCAAATTGAACGAAGCGATGCTGGCCGGCGATGCGGTGCGGCTTACGCGCATGATCGAAGGCTTGAAGGGCGAAGGCGAGGCGCTGCCGCTGGTGCTGTGGGCGATGGCCGAGGAAATCCGCACGCTGCTCAGGCTCAAGTCCGGCGTCGCCCAGGGCAAGGCGCTGGGCGTGCTGATGAAGGAATCCCGGATCTGGGGTCCGCGCGAGCGGTTGATGGAGCCGGCGCTGCGGCGGCTCTCGCTGCCGCAGCTGGAAAGCGCGCTGCGCGAGGCGGCCCAGGTGGACAGGATGGTGAAGGGCTTGCGCGCAAAGGCCTTTGCCGGCGATGCGTGGGACGCGTTGCTGCAACTGGGTTTGAAGGTCGCGCGCGGATAAACGGGGATTGGCCGTTTTCCGGGCGAGCGCCGCCGGATCCGGCTTTCGCCGGAACGCCCCCTTCCCGCGTCGGCGCAACCTGCCCGCGCCTGCAACATCAGCGGATTATTTTTTGTGAGCGGAACAATGGACATCAAGCACTACATGAACGAAGTCGGCCAGCGGGCGCGCAAGGCCTCGCGGGCGATGGCGAAAGCCGACACGGCCGCGAAGAACCGTGCGCTGATGCTGATCGCGGCGGCAATCCGGCGCGATGCCGATGCCTTGCGCGCAGCCAACCGGAAGGATCTGGACGCGGCGCGCGCGAACGGCCTGGCCGATGCGATGCTGGACCGGCTGACGCTGTCCGACAAGGCCATTGCCACAATGGCCGAAGGCCTGGAACAGATTGCCGCCCTGCCGGACCCGATCGGCGAAATTTCGAACATGAAGTACCGCCCGACCGGCATCCAGGTCGGGCAGATGCGCGTGCCGCTGGGCGTGATCGGCATCATCTACGAGGCGCGTCCGAACGTGACCGTCGACGCCGCCGGCCTGTGCATCAAGAGCGGCAACGCGACCATCCTGCGCGGCGGCTCGGAAGCGATCCACTGCAACCAGGCGCTCGCGGCCCTGGTGAAGGAAGGCCTGGATGGCGCCGGCCTGCCGCAGGACGCGGTGCAGATCATCGAGACGACCGACCGCGCGGCGGTCGTCTCGATGATCTGCACCGCGTCCTGCGGCAGGCCGGCGCCATCCAGGCCTTCCTTCACCAG
>DATLGF010000109.1:0-2801 GCA_035540575.1 Noviherbaspirillum sp. | reverse complement strand
GTTGATGACGCCGTCCTGGCCGTGGCTGGTGTAGGGGTCGAGCGCAACGTCGGTCAGCAGCCCCAGTTCCGGGAAGCGCGACTTCAGTTCGCGCACCGCCCGCGGGACCAGTCCGTCCGGATTCAAGGCTTCGCTGCCGTCTGGCGTCTTCAGCGCAGGATTGATTACCGGAAAAAGCGCCAGCACCGGAATGCCGAGGGCGACGCAGTCTTCCGCCACTGCAAGCAGCAGGTCCGCCGACAGGCGTTCCACTCCGGGCATCGAGGCGACCTTCTCGCGCTGGTTCTTGCCGTCCAGGATGAAAACCGGATAGATCAGGTCGGCCGGCGTGAGGACGTGCTCGCGGATCATTGCGCGCGAAAATGCGTCCTTGCGCATGCGCCGCATGCGGACGGCGGGAAAGGCGGCCGGCGGAAGGGAGGCTGTCATGGTATCGGTCCTTTGCGCTCGTCTCGAGCGAAGAGTCAAAATCGATCAAATTCTACGGGAAGCGAAACTTTTTCGGCCGCTGGCCCTCTTAGCAACAGGTGTTCACACACCTCCCGCTTCTCCTCCCTGAGCGGGGCCGGCCGCAGACGCGGTACGGCGTTACTACCCTGGAGATCTTCCCCTTTCTCCAGGGTTTTTTTTGCCCGTCTTATTCGGATGTCTCTTCGCCCTGGCCGAGTCCGAGAAAGTCCAGCACCTTCTGCTCCGCTTCCTCAAGGCCGATGCGTTTCATCGCCGAAAACAGCTGCGCGGTGAACGGAAAGGGTCTGCCCTGTGCGTCGACATAGCTGGCCAGCACAGTGCGCGCCAGGCGCAGCGCATTGGTTGATTCGCTGCGGTTGAGCTTGTCTGCCTTGGTCAGCAGGCAATGCACCGGTTTGCCGGTGGAGGCGAACCACTCGAGCATCTGCACGTCGAGTTCGGTGAACGGACGGCGGGCGTCCATGATGAGCACCAGCGCGCAAAGCTGTTCGCGGGTCTGCACATAGGTGCCGAGCAATTCATTCCAATGGCGCTTGGCTTCGCCCGGTACTTCGGCGTAACCGTATCCGGGCAGGTCCACCAGCAGCGCGCGCACTTCCTCCAGGCGGGTTGGGTCATTGCGGTGCTGGGCGACGTGCGCGCCGCCGATCGAGAAATAGTTGATGTGCTGGGTGCGTCCCGGTGTGCGCGAGGCGAACGCAAGGCGCTTCTGGTTGCACAGCACGTTGATAGCGCTCGATTTGCCGGCGTTCGAGCGACCGGCGAACGCGACTTCGGGGACTGGCAGGCGCGGCAGGTCGCCCAGGTGATTGACGGTCGTGAGAAAACGGGCTTGCCAGAGCAGGGACATGAGGTGAAGAGGGGTTGGCGCAGTCCGGCGAACGAGCGGACCGAAAGGCGTATTCGAGGGGCGCGAGGACGGGGCGGCAGGGCGCGGCGCGTCGACTTTCCTCGCAACATTGAGCCCGCCTATTGTACAATAAGAGGTTATTTGCAGTAGCGCCAAGCCGGCGCGGCATGTGTCGGCCGAAAAGAATACTTAATACTTTGTCTCAGGTGTTTGAATGAAGCGTGCATTCCTACCGTTGGTGAAATCCCTGTTTGTCGCCGTGATCGGCGTGGCTTCGATTGCCCATGCGCAGGAAGCCGTCAAGGTCGACCCGGCCCGCGGCGAGAAGATCTACAGCAGCGGCGATGCAGCACGCAACGTCACCGCTTGCGTGGCCTGCCATGGCGCGGCCGGCAATTCGACAATTGCCCAGAACCCGAAGCTGGCAGCCCAGCATGCGCCGTATCTGGTCAAGCAGATGGTGGACTTCCAGTCGCCCCAGCGCGCCAATTCTGTCATGTCGCCGATCGCCAAGGCCATGAGCGAACAGGACATCCGTGACGTGGCGGCTTATCTCGAGATTCAGGAAAAGAAGCCGGGCGCCGCGCGCAACAAGGACACCATCGAGCTCGGCAAGCAGATCTATCGCGGCGGCATTCCCGAGAAGAACGTGCCGGCCTGCGCCGCCTGCCATGGTCCCAGCGGTTCCGGCATGCCGGCGCTGTATGCGCGCCTAGGCGGCCAGCATCAGGACTATACTGCGCAGCAGCTGATCAATTTCCGTGCGCGTGCCCGGAACAACAGCGAACAGATGGTGACCATCGCGCGCCGCATGACGGACGACGAGATTCAGGCAGTGGCAGATTACATCGCCGGCCTGCGCTAAAAAAGACAACAAGAACAGGGAAGGACGCAGGGGTGGCGCAAGCCGCCCCTTATTTTTTGAGCGGCGCAAGCTGCATGAATGACTACGCGCCAGGTGCGTGGGTCGTGTGAGTAAAGTGTGATGAGTGCAAGTACAGCGGGCCTGGAACTGAGGACCGAACGGCGCTGGCTGGCAGAGGCGGTCGAGCTGGTGTCATCGATGCGTTTCGCGATCAGTCTGCTGACGCTGATTTCGATTGCATCGGTGATCGGCACGGTGCTGCAGCAGAACGAGCCGATGCCGAACTACGTCAACCAGTTCGGCCCCTTCTGGTTTGAGGTGTTCGACAAGCTCGGGCTGTACGCGGTGTACTCTGCATGGTGGTTCTTGCTCATCATGACCTTCCTGGTGATCTCGACCACGCTGTGCATCGTGCGCAATGCCCCGAAGATGCTCAAGGACATGCGCAGCTGGCGCGAGAACGTGCGCGAACAATCGCTGCGCAACTTCCCGCATCGGGCGGAATGGTCGGGCAGCGGCGCGCCGGAGCAGTTTGCAGGCGTCATCGCCCGGCGCGTCGAGGACAGCGGCTACAAGCTCAAGATGTTCGCCAAGGACGGTGGCGTGTTGATTGCT
>DATLGF010000108.1:0-2085 GCA_035540575.1 Noviherbaspirillum sp. | reverse complement strand
CGAGCGCGAACGGCACCGACAGCGTCAGGTAGTAGATCAGCGAGGCCGCGGTCACGACTACCGCGACCAGCGGATGCGCGACCCACAGCAGGCCCAGCAGCGAGAACACGATCGCGGGGATGCAGATGAAGTGGATCACTTCATTCTGCGGATGGCGGTGGCTCTCCGCATAGCGCGCGAGCAGGGTTTCGATTTGACGGCTTGCAAGGTTTTCCATCTCAGTCTCCTCAGGCTTCGACGCGAGCCCTATGGCGCCAGTGTAGTCGCCGCGTTATCGGCGCGCTTGAACACAATCGTCATTTTCCGCAGCGCCGACGGCATCACGCCGAAGGTGCCCCGGAAAGACCGGCTCAGGTGGGCCAGGTCGGCAAAACCGGCCCCATGGGCCGCCTCGGTCATGCTCGCGCCGTCCGCCGCCAGTTCCACCGCATGCAGCAGCCGCGCCCAGATCAGGTAGCGTGAAAGCGACAGGCCGGTCTGCTGCCGGAACAGGTGGGTGAAACGGCTTTCCGACAGGTGCACCATGGCCGCGAGCGCGCGGCCGTCCGTCCGCTCGCCCGGATGGCGGGCGATCCACTGCAGCGCCTGGCCGATGCGCGGATCGTAGCCGAAGCCGGCGGGCGCGCCCGGCAGCGCACATTCGAGCCACTCCCGTACGAGACGCGCGGCGGCGCTTTCGTCGAGCCCGGTGTGCGCGGCCTTATCGAGCGCCATGCGCACCGGCTCGAAGACTGGATCATCGGCGAACGATGCCCGCAGCTCGCTAGGCAGCGCGGCCGGGCGCAGCGGCATGTCGATGAACAGATGAGCCATCGGCGCACCACCGCAATCGAGCTGATGCGCATCGTTCGGCGCGAACAGCGCGGCCCGGGTTTCCTGCCACGGCTGGGTCGCATCACGCCGCACCCGCACCGGCCGCTCGAGCGCCAGCGTGAGCTGGGCGGCGTGATGGGCATGGGGGCTGGAATCGATGCCCGGGCCGACGATCAGCGCGCGCCCGTGCCAGAGATACATGGAGGTGTGAGCGTGCATGTCAGCGGCCGCCGCTGACGTCGATGAAGGTCCCGGTGCTGTAGGACGCCTCGTCCGAAAGCAGCCACAGGATCGCGCGCGCGACTTCGATCGCTTCGCCGCCGCGCCGCATCGGCACACTGCCTTTCACGCGCTCCACCCGTCCGGGCTCGCCGCCGCTGGCGTGAATGTCGGTCGCGATCAGTCCCGGGCGCACCGCATTGACGCGGATGCCTTCGGCGGCCACTTCGCGCGCCAGGCCCACCGTCATCGCGTCGATCGCGCCCTTGGACGCGGCATAGTCGACGTACTCGTTCGGCGAACCCAGGCGCGCCGCCATCGACGAGACATTCACGATCGCGCCGCCTCGCCCGCCATGGCGCGTCGACATGCGGCGCACCGCCTCGCGCGCGCAGATGAAGCTGCCGGTGACGTTGGTCGCCAGCACGCGCGTGATGCGCGCCGCATCCATGTCTTCCACGCGCATCTGGCGCTCGAGGATGCCGGCATTGTTGACCAGGCCTGCGAGCCGGTGGCCGCTTGCGTCGACCGCATCGAACATGCGCATCACGTCCTCTTCGGAAGCCACATCGGCGCGCACCGCCAACGCGCTGCCGCCGGCGCCGCGTATGCGGTCGGCCACCTCGTCGGCCGCCGCGCGGTTCTGCAGGTAGCTGATGCACACGGCATGGCCGCGCTCGGCCGCAAGCACGGCGGTGGCGGCGCCGATGCCGCGGCTGCCGCCGGTGATCAGGACGAGGCCTTTGTCTGGGTGCATGGCGTCTCCGTGGAATACTCGTTTGCAGGATATTACGCAGTTTCGTGCTTGCGAATCGGGCATGCCGCGTTTCCTCCCGCATTGCCGCAAACACCACCTCCAGAAGCAACACCGACACCCGGCTAGAATGCCCGAATGTCCGCCAGCAGCTCCCCCTCCCCGCTCCTCGCCGGCTTTCCGCCGGTCCTCGATGCCGACACCCGCGTCCTGATCCTCGGCAGCTTTCCCGGCGTCGCCTCGCTCGCCGCGCAGCAGTACTACGCGCATCCGCGCAACCAGTTCTGGCGCCTGGTCGG
>DATLGF010000107.1:0-8652 GCA_035540575.1 Noviherbaspirillum sp. | reverse complement strand
CGAGGAAGGTGGCGGCTTCCTTGCCCACCTCGATCGCCTTCTTGTAGGCCAGTTTCTCCAGCGTGGTGCCCTCGGACAGCGCGATCATCACGCCGGAGTAGAACTTCTCCCAGATGCGCGGCACGGCCAGGAAGATCGTCGGCGAGATTTCGCGAACGTTCTCCGGGATCGTCTCCGGGTTCTCGACGAAGTTCAGGCGCGCGCCGGAGTACAGCGCAAAATAGGCGCCGCCCAGCCGCTCGGCGACGTGACAGAGCGGCAGGAAGCACATGCGCTCGTCGTCCTCCTGCTGGGGCAGCACGCTGTTGAAGCCGCGCACTGCGGTGATCACATTGTGGTGCGAGATCATCGCCCCCTTCGGCCGTCCGGTGGTGCCGGAGGTGTAGATCAGGATCGCGAGGTCCTCGGGGCGGCGGGCGTCGAGCCGGCTTTCCCATTCGACCGCGCGCGCCGACGGATCCTGCGCTTCGTAATCCCGTCCGAGCGCGCGCAGTTGATCGAGACTGATGATCTGTTCGTCGTTCAGGTTGCGCAGGCCTTCCATGTCGAACACGATGATCTTGCGCAGGTCGGGCAGGCTGCCGCGTACCTCGAGCACCTTGTCCAGCTGTTCCTCGTCCTCGACGAAGATGTAGGCCGAGCCGGAATCCTGCATCAGGTATTCGACCTGGGACGGGGAGTCGGTCGGGTAGATGCCGTTCGAGACGCCGCCTGCGCACAAAACCGCGAGGTCGGCGCAGAACCACTCGCGTATCGTGTTCGCGAGAATCGACGCGCGCTCTCCCGGCTCGAAGCCGAGCGCGACCAGGCCATAGCCGATCTCGCTCACGACCTGGGCGACCTCGCCGTAGGTCATGCTCTGCCAGATTCCGTATTCCTTCTGGCGCAGGCAGATCTTGTCGCGCCGTTTCGCCACCGCGTTCCAGAACAGGCGGGGAATGTTGTCGCCGGGGACGATGATGGTGTCGTCCACGATCGTGTGCTGCATCGCTGTAGTCGTGATCCTGTCCACGTTGCGTCCTCTTATCGCCAGTTCTTCTTGCGCTTCCAGCGCCGCTCGCCGCGCACGCCGGTCTCCTTCATGCCGAGATAGAACTCCTTGATGTCCTCTTTCTCGCGCAGCGCCGCACAGGTGTCTTCCATCACGATGCGGCCGACTTCCAGCACGTAACCGTAGTCCGCATAGTTCAGCGCGACCAGTGCGTTCTGCTCGACCAGCAGGATCGTGGTGCCGCGCTCGGCGTTGATGCGACGGATGATCTCGAAGATTTCCTTGGTGAGCTTGGGCGACAGGCCAAGGCTCGGTTCATCGAGCAGCATCACCTTCGGCTGCGCCATCAGGCCGCGGGCGATCGCCAGCATCTGCTGCTGGCCGCCCGAGAGCAGCCCGGCTTCCTGCTTCGCGCGTTCCTTCAGGATCGGAAAGTAGGCATAGGCGGCCTCGATGTCGCGTGCGACCGCGTCGCGGTCGCTGCGGGTGTAGCTGCCCATCAGAAGGTTGTCGTAGACGGACAGCAGCGGGAAGACTTCGCGGCCTTCGGGCACGTGGACGATGCCGTCGCGCACGATGTCCGCCGGATCCTTTTTCTGTATCGGCTTGCCCTGGAACAGGATCGTGCCTTTCTGCGGATCGATGATGCCGGAGATGGTTTTCAGGATCGTGGACTTGCCGGCGCCGTTGGAGCCGAGCACGGTCGCGATGCTGCCTTCCTTGACCTTCAGGCTCACGCCGCGGATCGCCTTCACCGGGCCGTAGCTGCTCTCGACGTTGTTCAGTTGCAGGATGTCGCTCATGCCTCGACACCTCCCAGATAGGCTTCGATGACGGCGGGGTGGGACTGCACCTCGGCGGCAGTGCCGGTTGCCAGTACCTCGCCATAGTTCAGCGCGAGCACGCGGTCGGACACGCGGCTGACCAGAGACATGTCGTGTTCGACCATGATCACCGTGATGCCAAGGTCCGTCTGGATATCCTTGATCCAGAACGCCATGTCGTCGGTTTCCTCGGTGTTCAGCCCGGAAGAGGGTTCGTCGAGCAGCAGCAGGCGCGGCTGCATCGACAGCGCGCGCGCCAGTTCGACCACCTTGCGCACGCCATACGGAAGGCCGGCCACCAGCGAGTCACGGTAATGCTGCAGGTCGAGAAACTCGATGACCTTTTCCACTTCGGCGCGGAAATCCAGCTCTGCGCGACGTACCGCATCGGCAAAGACGATTTCCTGCCACAGGCTGGTTCGGCGCTGCGTATGGCGGCCGATCAGGAGGTTCTGCAGCACCGTCGCATGTTCGAACAGCTCGATGTTCTGGAACGTCCGCGCCACGCCCATTTCGGCGATCCGATACGGTGCGAGGCCCGAAATCGTTTCGCCGTCCAGCCTGATGGTCCCGCTGGTGGGCTGGTACAGGCCGCTGATCAGGTTGAAGGTCGTCGTCTTGCCGGCGCCGTTCGGTCCGATCAGCGTGAAGATCTCGCCTTCGCGCACAGTGAAGCTGACATTGTTGACTGCAGTGAGCCCGCCGAACTTCACGGTCAGGTTCTCTGCCTGGAGGAGGGGCGTGCTCATCTCAGGCGCTCCGATTTCATGTAGGACTTCTGACGCTTGAACATGCCCTTGCGATAGAAGGGGAACAGTTCGAGGTAGGTGCGTATCTTCAGCCATCGCCCGTACAGACCCATCGGCTCGAACAGCACGAAGGCGATCAGGATGATGCCGAAGATGGTCGGCTGCAGCCCGGTCTGGTGCGCGATCGCATCGGGGAGATAACCCTTGAAGCTGACGATCAGCTGCTGGATCAATACCCAGAACGCCGCGCCGAAGAAGGCGCCGTGCACGAAGCCGAGACCGCCGATCACGATGATCATCAGCAGTTCGATCGACTGCAGGAAGCCGAACTGCTCCGGCGTCAGGAAGCGGATCTTGTGCGCGTACAGCGCGCCGGCGATGCCCGCCAATGCCGCGGATAGTGCAAACGCTGTTGTCTTGTAGCGGGCGAGATTGATGCCCATGCTCTGCGCGGAGATTTCCGAGTCTCGGATGGCGACGAACGCGCGGCCGGTCGGGCTGCGCAGCAGGTTCACCACCGCGAGCGTGACGATCACGGTAATGGCGAGAGAGAGGAAGTAGAACTTGGTCTCGGTGTCGATCTCGAAGCCGAACAGGACGATGCGACCGACCATCATGCCGCCTGCGCCGCCGGTGATGCCTTCGGCGCGGGTCAGAATTTCTTCGACGATGAAGCCGAAGGCAAGCGTCGCGATCGCCAGGTACATGCCCTTGGTGCGCAATGCAGGCAGGCCGATGATGATGCCGGTGATGGCCGACAGGCCGGCGGCGGCGGTCAGCGAGAACACGAAGGGCCAGCCGCGCGCAGCGAGGTAGGCTTCGGTGTAGGCACCGACGGCCAGGAAGGCCGCGTGGCCGATCGAGACTTGCCCGGTGAACCCGGAGAGCAGCATCAGCCCGAGTGCGGCAATCGCATAGATCAGCACGAACACCAGTTGCGAGAGGTGGTATTCGGTCAGCAGCCAGGGCGCCAGCAGCAGCAGTACCGCCAGCACGCCATACCAGAACCGCATGCCCTCATGCTTGAGCAGGCGGATGTCCTGGTTGTAGTCGGTCTTGAACAGGAAACGCATCGGCTTCTTTCCTCTTTCTTTTCGTAGGGAGTCGCGGCAGGGTGGGGCCGCAGCGGCTTATACGCGCTTGCGCAGCTTTTCGCCGAACAGGCCGTTCGGGCGCACCACCAGCATGATCAGGACGACCACGTAGGCGGCGACGTCCTTGAACCCTTCCGGTAGGTAATAGCCGGAAAAGGACTCGACCAGGCCGATGACGAGACCGCCGACGATCGCGCCGGGGATGCTGCCGAACCCGCCGACGACCGCGGCGGGGAAGGCCTTCATGCCGATGAAGCCCATGTTGGAATGGACGAAGGTGATCGGCGCGAGCAGGATGCCGGCGATGGCGGCAACGGCGGCGCTGATGCCCCAGACCAGCGAGTTCAGGCGCCGCACGGGAATGCCCATGTAGAACGCGGCGAGCTGGTTCTGGGAGGCGGCCTGCATTGCGATGCCGAGCCGGGTGAAGCGGAAGAACAGGAAGAGGACCGCGCACAGCATGGCGGTGGCGGCGATGATGACGATCTGCTCCATCGACGCGACCAGCTGCTGACCGCCTTCGGCGCCGATGCGCACCAGTTCATCCTTGTAAGGCGCCGGCATCACGTGGGTATCGGTGCCCCAGGGCGGCACCATCGTCACGACGCCGCGCGCCAGATAGCCGAAGCCGATGGTCACCATCACGACGGTGAACGCGGGCTGGCCGAGCAGCGGACGCAGCAGGCTGCGTTCCATGATCATCCCGAAGGACAGCATGGCCAGCATGGTGACGGCGATGGCGAGCCAGAACGGAAGGCCGAGAAGGGTGACGCAGGACAGGCCGATGAAGGCCCCCAGCATCATCAACTCGCCCTGTGCGAAGTTGACGGTCTCCGTCGCCTTGTAGATCAGGACGAAGCCGAGTGCGATCAAGCCGTAGATACAGCCCTGCGCAATACCGCTCAACGCGATTTGCAAACCTACCATGTCTCCTCCGTGCGTTGTTGCGCCGGGTTATTCGTATGTACGCGCAGTATGACCTGTTTTTTGTTGAATTTGGTTCACCTGTCGCGAGGCGTATTTTTAGCACGACTGTGCACTTTTTCGCAAACACTATTCGCGCGCAGCGTTCGCCGCGTCGATCTGTTCGTGAACAAGCTCATGCCAACCAAGCAGTTGCTTTTTCGCGTTGGCATGACTAGCATGAACATCAAAAAGCCAACTAGGAGACGCGATGCCGCAGACCACTCCCTCCGATCATGACGTACGTGCGGACGAGTTTCACGTTCGCGATGCCCTGCCTGCTACTGCCGCTACAGCCGCCGCTGCGCGCAAGCGCGTGCCGCCGGAAATCCTGGCGCGCTGCACGCGACTCGATCCGGTGCGCTCGCTGCTGTCGACGATCGACACCTTCGGATTCCTGCTCGTGCTCGGGGTCGTGGGTGTGGCCGGCGGGACGCTGGTGTGGCCGGCCGTCCTCGTGGTGATCCTGATGCCGGCCGCGCAGCATCGCCTCGCGATCCTTTCGCATGAGGCGACCCACTATCGCCTGTTCAAGACGCGCGCGCTGAACGATTTCACCGGATGGCTGGCCTCGGCGCTGATCGGGATTTCGGTGTACGGCTATCGGGTCATCCACCGCATCCATCACAATCACCTGTATGAAAAAATCGATCCCGACATGCCGCTGCAGGCCGGTTATCCGCGCGGACGTGCCTACCTGTTCCGCAAGCTTGGCAAGGATCTGCTCGGTGTCACTGCATGGAAGAACTACGCATACTTCTTTGGTGCGCCGGCGATGAACCGCGACACCGGCGGACGCGGCGGCAAGAACGGCGATCCGCTTGCCGACACGACGCCCGCGCTGCGCCGGCAGGCGCTCGTCGACCGCTGGCGGGTGGCCGCGTTCCAGCTCGCTCTGATGGGCGCGCTGCTCTGGGCCGGATGGCTGCATTACTACCTGGTGCTCTGGGTCCTGCCGCTGCTGACCTTGTACCAGGCCGTGCTGCGCCTGCGCGCGGTATGCGAGCACGGCGCGCCCGGGAACACCGCAACGCCGCTGACGGCGGCACGCACCAATGTCGAACTGCCGCTGCTGGCGCGTTTCTATCTCTTTCCGCACCACGTCAACTATCACATCGAGCATCATCTTTACCCGGCTGTCCCGCACTACCATCTGCCGCGCCTGCACACGGAACTGAAGCAGGCCGGCCTGCTCCAGGGCGCCGAGGTGCGCGCGTTCCGTTCGACGCTGGCGCGCGTGTTCGCCGATCCCCCGCCTTCCGCTCAACCCCGCACGCCCAGGACCGCGACATGACCACACGACTCACGATTGCCGACGGTCTTGCGACCGTCGTGTTCGACGATGCCGCCACGCTCAATGCGATGGGGCCAAAGCAAATTGCCGACATGAATCGGGTGATCGCCGCGCTCGCCGACGATGCGAGCGTGCGCGTGGTGCTGCTGCGCGCCGAAGGACCGGCGTTCGGCGTCGGCGGCGACCTGCGCGCGTTCAATCCTAAGACCGGCAATGCGGCGGCGGCGCTGCGCGAAATCGGCCGCGATCTCAATCCGATGATCCTGCGGCTGCGCACGCTGCCGGCGATCGTCGTCGCGGCCGTGCATGGCGCGGTCGCCGGCGGCAGCATGGGACTGATGTGCGCTGCCGATATCGTGCTTGTGGCTGAAGGGACGAAATTCTCGACCGCCTACGCGCGCATCGCCGCGAGCCCCGATGCCGGCAACAGCTGGTTCCTGCCGCGCCTGGTCGGCCAGCGCAAGGCGCTGGAGTGGCTGCTGCTCTCCGATACCTTCGATGCCGCAACCGCGCATGCCTTCGGTCTCGTCAATCAGGTCGTGCCCGCGGCGCAGCTCGCGGCGGAAAGCGAGCGCATCGTGGCGCGCCTCCTGGCTGGACCGCACAGCTCGCATGCGCGGATCAAGCGCCTCGTCTACCAGTCGGAAACCACGCCGTTGCCGGTTCAGCTGGACGCCGAAATCGAGCATTTCGCGCAGTGCGCCGAAGGGCCGGATTTCGCCGAGGGCGTGGCGGCATTCGTCGAAAAGCGCGCGCCGCGCTTCAACCGGTCCTGAGGCGGCGATGAAGACGGTACGTATAGGCGCAGGCCTCGGCTTCTACGGCGATGCGTGGGCACCGGTTGCCGCCAGCGTTGAACGCGGCGGCGTGCAGTACATCGCATCCGATCATCTCGCCGAGCTGACGCTGGCAATCCTGCAGAAGGATCGCGCAAAGGATCCGGCCGCCGGCTATGCGCGCGACCTCGTCCCGATGCTCGCGCGATTGTGGCCGCTCGCGCAGAAGAACGGCGGCGTGAAGTTCCTGCTCAATGCCGGCGGCCTCAATCCCCACGGCGCGCGCGATGCGCTGGCCGAGCTGTTTCGCAAGAAAGGCTGGCATGCGCGCATTGCGGTGGTGACCGGTGACGACGTGATCGATCGGCTGGACGCGTTGCGCGCACAGGGCGACGCGCTCGCCCACATGGATACCGGGGTGGCGCTGGAGACGGTGCGCGAACGCATGGTGTTTGCCAACGCCTACCTCGGCGCGGCGCCGCTGGTGCGCGCGCTGGAGCAGGGCGCCGACATCGTGCTGTGCGGACGGGTGGCCGACGCGGCGCTGTTCCTGGCGCCGCTGGTCCATGAGTTCGGCTGGACGCTCGATGCGCGGAGCGACGCGCAACGGAACCTGCTCGCGCAGGGTCTGACCGTGGGCCATCTGCTCGAATGCTCGGGGCAGGGCAGCGGCGGCAACTTCGGCGGACTCGACTGGCAGGAGATTCCGGATCTCGCCCATATCGGCTATCCGATCGCCGAGGTCAGCGAGGACGGCTGCGCGGTGATCACGAAGGCGCCGGGAACCGGCGGCCGCGTGTCCTTTGATACCGTGCGCGAGCAGCTGCTGTACGAGGTGCAGGATCCGCACAATTACTTTTCGCCTGACGTGGTGCTCGACATGGGCGGCCTGCGCGTCGATGACCTCGGCGACGACCGCGTGCGCGTGACCGGCGCCATCGGCAAGCCGCGCCCGCAGAAACTGAAGATCGTCGGCGGCTACAGCGACGGCTGGATGGGACAGGCGACGTTCGGCTACAGCTGGCCGCAGGCGTACGCGAAGGCCGAGCGCAGCGCGCAGATCATCCGCCAGACGCTCGCAGAGCAGCGCATGCCGGTCGACGAGATCCGTGTCGAATACCTCGGCTATGACTCGATCCTCGGGCCGCTGGCCGATCCGGCGCAGCGCGGACAGCTCAACGAGGTCTATCTGCGCATGGCGATCCGCAGCCAGGACAGGCGGGTCGCGGACGGCTTCGGTCGCCTGTTCCCATGGTTGGCACTGTCCGGGCCGCCGTTCGTCGGCGGGCGTTTCGCGATGCAGCCGGCGTCCGAGTTGCTCGGCATCTGGCCGACGCTGGCCGCGCGCGAGGCAATCGAGGATGCTGTGCGTGTCGATGTGATGGAGGTCTGAGATGCGGGTGAAACTGGTGCAGATCGCGCACGCGCGCGGCGGCGACAAGGGCGACAAGGCCGATCTTGGCCTGTTTGCCTATGACGTCGCGGGGTACGAGGTGATTCGGCGCGAAGTTAGCGCGGAGCGGGTGGCCGCGCATTTCGCCGGCATTGCGCGGGGCAGGGTGGAATGTTTTCCGCTCGACAATCTGCTGGCCCTGAAGTTCGTATTGCACGAGGCGCTGGACGGCGGCGCCGCCCGTTCGCTGCGCAGCGACAACCTCGGAAAGTCGCTGGCGGCCGGCCTGCTGCGCATGGAAATCGAGGTGCCGGATACCTTGCCGCTGCGCCACGAGGAGCTGCTGTGACCAGCGTCCGCGTGGAACGCGCCGGCCGGGTGACCACCGTGATTCTCGATCGTGCGGCCGCGCGCAACGCGGTGGACCGCGCGACCGCCGATGCGCTGGCTGCGGCGTTTCGCACGTTCGAGGCCGACGACGGCAGCGATGTCGCGGTGCTGTGGGGCGCCGGCGGCAATTTCTGCGCGGGCGCGGACCTGAAGGCGCTGGATGACCCGGACCGGCGCA
>DATLGF010000106.1:0-3301 GCA_035540575.1 Noviherbaspirillum sp. | reverse complement strand
GAATAATTCCCGTGCGGAAAAAATTTTTCGCGTTTTCTGCGCCTGCAAGCGCCAATTCGCGCAGAAGTTGAATGCCTAATCACGCCATGCATACCAAGACCATTAAAGAACTATCCACTCTGCTGCAAAGCCGGCAAATCTCGGCGACGGACCTGGCTCGCCTCTATCTCGACAGGGCAAAGAACAGTGATCTGAATGCCTACATCGACATCAACGAAGCCTTGACCCTGCAGCAGGCTGAAGAAGCCGACCGGCGCCTGGCCGGGAACGATGCCACGCCCTTGACCGGCATACCGATTGCGCACAAGGACATCTTCGTCACGCGCGGCTGGCGCTCGACCGCCGGGTCGAAGATGCTCTCAGGCTACACGAGCCCCTTCGATGCGACAGTCGTCGAACAGTTCCACAAGGCAGGCACTGTTACGCTCGGAAAACTCAACTGTGATGAATTCGCCATGGGCTCCTCGAACGAGAATTCGTTCTTCGGACCGGTGAAGAACCCCTGGGACAAGGCCGCGATTCCGGGCGGCTCGTCGGGCGGTTCCGCTGCGGCTGTTGCCGCCCGCCTGGCGCCCGGCGTCACTGCCACCGACACCGGCGGCTCGATTCGCCAGCCGGCTGCTTTCTGCGGCGTAACCGGCATCAAGCCGACCTACGGCCGCGTGTCGCGCTTCGGCATGATCGCTTTTGCATCTTCGCTGGACCAGGGCGGCCCCATGGCCCAGACCGCGGAGGATTGCGCGCTGCTGCTCAATGCGATGGCCGGCTTCGATCCGAAGGACTCGACCAGCCTTGAACGCCCGGCCGAAGACTTCACGCGCGAGCTGAACGCGCCGCTTTCCGGACTCAAGATCGGCGTGCCGCGCGAATACTTCGGCGAGGGCCTGGCCGACGACGTGGAGCAGGCGGTACGCGCCGCGCTGGCCGAATATGAAAAGCTGGGCGCAACCCTGGTCGACATCTCGCTGCCGAACACGAAACTGTCGATCCCGGCCTACTACGTGATCGCGCCTGCTGAAGCCTCGTCGAACCTGTCGCGCTTCGACGGCGTGCGCTACGGCCACCGCGCGAAGGACTACGTCGACCTGGCCGACATGTACCGCAAGACGCGCGCCGAAGGCTTCGGCGAAGAGGTCAAGCGCCGCATCCTGGTCGGCGCCTACGTGCTCTCGCACGGCTACTACGATGCCTACTACCTGCAGGCGCAGAAGATCCGCCGCCTGATCGCGCAGGACTTCCAGCAGGCATTTGCGCAATGCGATGTGATCATGGGGCCGGTGGCGCCCTCCGTGGCCTGGAATCTCGGCGACAAGGCCGACGATCCGGTGGCCAACTATCTGGCCGACATCTTCACGCTGTCGACCAGCCTCGCCGGCCTGCCCGGCATGTCGGTGCCTTGCGGCTTCGGCAAGGGTGAACGAAACGGCAAGCGTCCGGTCGGACTGCAAATCATCGGCAACACCTTCCAGGAGGCCCGCTTGCTGAACGTCGCCCACCAGTACCAGCTCGCCACCGACTGGCACACGCGCTGTCCGGAAGGCGTATGAGAGCCTTGCCCGCCGCCCTCCTCGCCCTGGCATGGTCCGCGCCGTTGGCAGCGGCCCAACAGCTCGACGCACGTTTCTCGTGCAGCGACAAGCAGGAGGTCGCGGGCGAACAGCTCACCTTTGCCGACCACGGCCGCATCCGTCTGTCCGGCGACCGCATCGAGGCCTTCCGCTGGGAATCCGCGCTGTATCGCAGCACCCACGGCTTCGACTGCAACATCGACGAGGAAGACGGCCTGAAGGCAGAGCTCACCGGCCAGGCCGCCTGGCGCATCGAATTGCGTGATCCGCTCGAGGCGCGCATGCGCCGCGGCTACGACTTCGCCCGCCACATGGTCTGCACGGTGCGGCTGGAACGCGAGGGCGACACGGTGCATATCCGCCCGACCTGCCCCGCGCTGTGCGGCTCGCGCAACAATTTCTCGGAACTGTCGGTGAATACCAAAACCGGCGAGTGCCAATACCAACACTGAAACCGCGCCCGGCTTCCTTCCCGCCTGCAACGGCGGGGCGGTCCGGACAAAAAACGAACGAGGACACCATGCAGTGGGAAGTAGTGATCGGCCTGGAAACGCATGCCCAGCTCTCCACCGAATCGAAGATTTTCAGCGGCGCCTCCACCCGCTTCGGCGCCGCGCCGAACACCCAGGCCAGCCCGGTTGACCTGGCGCTGCCGGGCGTGCTGCCGGTACTGAACAAGGGGGCGGTCGAGCGCGCGATCCAGTTCGGTCTTGCGATCGGCGCAACGGTTGCGCCGCGCTCGATTTTCGCGCGCAAGAACTACTTCTACCCGGATCTTCCGAAGGGCTACCAGATCAGCCAGTACGAAATCCCGGTCGTGCAGGGTGGCACGATTTCCTTCGTGCTGGAAAAGGACGGCAAGGCCGAGATGAAGACGGTCCAGCTGACCCGCGCCCACCTGGAGGAAGACGCCGGCAAGTCGCTGCACGAGGACTATCACGGCATGAGCGGCATCGACCTGAACCGCGCCGGCACGCCGCTGCTTGAGATTGTCACCGAGCCCGACATGCGCAGCGCCGCCGAAGCTGTCGCCTACGCGAAGGCGCTGCACGCGCTGGTAGTGTGGCTGGGCATCTGCGACGGCAACATGCAGGAAGGCTCGTTCCGCTGCGACGCCAATGTCTCGGTGCGCCCGCTCGGCCAGCAGGAATACGGCACGCGTTGCGAGATCAAGAACCTGAACTCGTTCCGGTTCCTGGAAGAGGCGATCAACTATGAAGTGCGGCGCCAGATCGAGCTGATCGAGGACGGCGGCAAGGTGGTGCAGGAAACCCGCCTGTACGACCCGGATCGCAAGGAAACCCGCTCGATGCGCAGCAAGGAAGACGCGCAGGACTACCGCTACTTCCCCGACCCCGACCTGCCGCCGCTGGTGATCGCCAACGAATGGATCGAGCGCGTGAAGGCCGCGATGCCGGAGCTGCCCGGCGCGATGCGCGAGCGCTTCGTGCGCGACTACGGCCTGCCCGAGTACGACGCGGCGGTGCTGACGCAGTCGAAGGCGATGGCTGCCTATTTCGAGGCGGTGCTTGCAAAGGCCGGCCACGAACAGGCCAAGCCGGCGGCGAACTGGCTGATGGGCGATGTGTCCTCGACGCTGAACCGCGAAGGCGTGGACATCGCCGACGCGCCGGTCAAGGCCGAACAGCTCGCGTTGCTGCTGCAGCGCATCGCCGACGGTACCATCTCGAACAAGATCGCCAAGGAAGTGTTCGGCGCGATGTGGGAAGCCC
>DATLGF010000105.1:0-8121 GCA_035540575.1 Noviherbaspirillum sp. | reverse complement strand
TTGAACAGGTCTGAAGACATGAGGGGCCTGGAAACTGGGGCAACCCTCAATGGTAGTCGAGAACGCGCGCGCTGTGCTCCGGCGCGCGGGCCTGTTGCAGGATGTCAGTGGCACATCAGCACGGGCACCGTCATCGAGCGGAAGATGGTGTTCGATACGCCGCCCAGCAACACTTCGCGGAAGCGCGAATGGCCGTAGCAGCCCATCACCATCATGTCGGCGTTGAAGTCGGCGGCGGCGGAGAGCAGCGCGTTGCCGACATCGATGCGGTCAGCGGTCACCTGCTGCGATACCTCGACCTTGACGCCGTGCCGGCTCAGAAACAGGGCGATGTCGGCGCCGGGCTGCTCGCCATGGGTCAGCCCGCGTGCGCCGGCATCGAACACCGTTACCTGGACAACGTCGGCGCGGCGCAGGAACGGCAGCGCGGCGGTGATCGCGCGCGTGGCTTCGGTGCTGGCGTCCCAGGCCACCACGATGCGTTTGCCGATCTGCGGAAAGTCCCCGGCGTAGGGAATCACCAGCACCGGGCGCGCGGCGTTGAGAACCACGTACTCCGGAAAACCCTGGCGCAGCGCCGGCAGCTGCTCGTCCGGATCGGTCTGGCCGATCACGACCAGGTCCGCGTAGCGTGCCTGCAGGCACAGAGCCGACGCCGCCTCGTCGTCGACCACGCGCCGTTCGTAGCCCGGCACGCCGGCGTTGCGTGCGGTGCCCTCGAACTGCGCGAGCACGCCGTCGGCGCGCTGGCGCAGATACTCGAGATAGGCGGTCAGGCTCATCGTGCTCTCGCCGATCATCTCGGGCAGGTAGAAGGCGCCCGGCATCGCGGTGGCGGCCACACCGGCCAGGTGCGCGTCTTCCTGCAGCGCCAGGCGCGCGGCGATCTCGAAGCGCTTCTGGGCGTGGCGCGATTCGTCGGCGAAAACCAGTATGGTCTTGTAGCTCATGCTCTTCCTTTCGTCAGATCCGCGCCGTTTCGGCGCGGAACCAGGTTGTTATTGCAGGTTAGTTGCCACACCTTCCATTTCCCTTGATCCAGGTCAATTCGGCGCCCAGCCGTTGGCGGCGCATGTCAAACCGCTGAAACACTGCTTCTCGTTGTCACACATTTTTTACAATCAAAGTCCGGCATGGCATCATGTTGCCCTACGGCAATAATGTCCCACGTCTCCCGCATGCCTGATCCGCTGCCGCCTTCGCCGCCTTCGGCTTCACCACCCGGACTCCCGGGCGAGGCTGCGCGCGCGCTGCTCGCGCAGTTCCAGGGGATGGTCTACCGCTGCAGGATCGACAGCGCCTGGACTCTGGAATTCATCAGCGAGGGCTGCACCCGGATGACCGGCTACGCGCCGGACGATTTCACGCTCCGGGGCCTGATCACCTACGAGGGCCTGATTCACCCGGAGGACCGGGAGCGCGTGCGCGCGCAGGTCAGGGAGGCGCTCGCCGCCGACGGGCATTTCAGCCTCGAGTACCGGATCATCTGCCGCGACGGCTCGGTGCGCTGGGTGGGGGAGCAGGGCAAGGTCATTGCCGACGGACACCGGCATCCGGTCGCGCTGCAGGGATTCGTGCAGGACATCACCGCGCGCATCGAGTCGGAACGGGCGCTGCGCGAAGCGGAGCGGCGCTACCGCGGCATCTTCGAGAACGCGGTGGAAGGGATGTACCGGTCCACGCCTGAACAGGGCTTCCTGGATGTGAATCCGGCGCTGGCCCGCATCTGCGGGTACGGCAGCGTGACGGAACTGCTGGAGGCCGTGCGCGACATCGCAAACCAGCTGTATGCGGACCCGCGCCGGCGCGCCGCGCTGATCGGACAGCTTCAGCAGTTTGGTGAAGTGCGCAGTTTCGAATCCGAGATCAAGCGCCGCGACGGCAGCCGCACCTGGGTGTCGGAGAACGCCAGGGTCGTGCGCGACGCATGCGGCAACCGGATGGTCATCGAAGGGACGGTCAGCGACATCAGCGAACGGCGCGAATACGAAGCGCGCATCCGCCACCAGGCCACCCACGACGCGCTGACCGGGCTGCCCAACCGCATGCTGCTGCTCGACCGCCTGCAGCAGGCCGTGTATGCGGCCAAGCGCAGCGACACGCGCGTGGCGGTGGTGTTCGTCGACCTCGACCAGTTCAAGTTCGTTAACGACAGCCTTGGCCATGAAGCCGGCGACATGCTGCTGGCCAGGATGGCGGCGCGCTTGCGCGCGACGGTGCGCGCCTGCGATACCGTCTCGCGCCATGGCGGCGACTCGTTCGTGCTGGTGCTGACGGCCTGCGTCTCGCTCGAAGCGGTGCAGGTGGCGGTGCGCCGCATCATGGCCGCCCTCGCCGAGCCGCTGGAGATCGGCGCGGCCGAGATCCAGGTGACCTGCAGCGTCGGCATCAGCCTGTATCCGGACCACGAGAGCAGCCCCGACGCGCTGCTGCGCCAGGCCGACTCGGCGCTGTACAAGGCCAAGGAGGCGGGGCGCAACAGCTATGCGTTCTTCGACGCCCGCACCCGCCTTGACGCCAGTCACCGGCTGGCCCTGCTCAACAGCCTGCGCCATGCGCTCGTCCAGCAGCAGTTCCGCCTGCACTACCAGCCGCGCATCGATCTGGCCAGCGGCGCGCTGGTCGGGGCCGAAGCCCTGATCCGCTGGCTGCATCCGTCGCGCGGCATGGTGCCGCCCGCGCAGTTCATCCCGGTCGCCGAAGACAGCGGCATGATCCTTGCGATCGGCGAATGGGTGCTCAGGACGGCCTGTGCGCAGAACAAGGCCTGGCAGGAAGCCGGCATGGCGCCGATACCGGTATCGGTGAATCTGTCGCCGCGCCAGCTCGCCCACGAGCACTTCGTCGACCTCGTCGCCGATGCACTGGCCGCGTCGGGTCTGGAGGCGCGCTATCTCGAGCTGGAAATCACCGAGACGCTGGTCATGCGCGACGTCGAGCAGTCGCGCTCGGTGTTCGAACGGCTCAAGGAGCTTGGCGTGGGAATTTCGATCGACGACTTCGGAACCGGCTACTCAAGCCTGAACTACCTGAAGCGCTTCCCGGTCGACACGCTCAAGATCGACCGCTCGTTCATCCGGGATGTGGCCGTCGACAGCGACGATGCGGGCATCGCGATGGCGGTGATCTCGCTCGGTCGCGTGCTGCAGCTGCAGGTGCTGGCCGAAGGTGTCGAAACCGAGGCGCAGCGCCAATTCCTGCTGGAGAACGGCTGCCACCATGCGCAGGGCTATCTGTTCGCCCATCCGCTGGAGCCGGACGAGTTCGCGGCCCGCTTCCTCGTTCCCGGCCCGCGCTGAATCCCCTGCGGGAAACCCGGAATACGCGCCGTTTGCGCTGGCACAAACGAGACATTGGCGTTCCCGTGGCGAGATGAACTCCTGAAGCATCGGCAATCCAACCTTAGACCAGCGGCGCCAGACTGCGTCGCGGGTCGAGTGCGAACGCAAAGGGATGGAGCAGGAGTCATGATCACCACTGAAACAGCGGCCGGAAATATCGCTGCGCTGGACAGGTCGAATGCGCGCACGGCGGCCAGCGGCGCCCTGACCGCCGAATGCTTCGAGCACGCGGTGCCGCCTTTCGTGGAGGAGGCGCTCGAGGGCTTGTACGGCAATCTGTTTTCCACACTGGCGCACCAGCGTGTCTACGGCAAGTCGCGCAGCCTGAGCACTTTCGTGCTGCGCGACGGCACACAGCTGCGCACCGTCTGGCTGTATGAACGGCGCGGGCGTACCGTCCGCGTGCTCAACGAAGGCATCGAGGTCCACGCGCATGAAGTCGCCCGATTCGCCGAGCTGGTCTTCGCCCCCGGCTCGGCGGCCGGCGCGATCACCTTTCATGCGATCCAGCCGCGCGTGCAAGGCCTGGCACTGCCCTGGCGGCGCTACAACTGCCTCGAGGACATGGTGCTCGAACTGCCGCCGACCTCGACCGAGTACCTGGCCCAGCTCGGCAAGTCCACGCGCAGCTACATCCATCGCTACATGAACAAGCTGCGCCGCGACTTCCCGTCGGTGCGCTTCGAGCTCGTCGAGGCGCACGAGATCGACGAGGGCAAGATCCGCCGCATCATCGAACTCAATCGGGCGCGCATGTCGCACAAGGGCAAGGTATCGATCAACGACGACACGCTGGCCGAGCAGATCACCCACCTTGCAATGGACTGCGGGATGATCGGCGCGCTCACCATCGAAGGACAGGTGGTCGCCGGCACGATCAATTACCGGGTAGCCGACAACTACTTCCTGGAAGTGATCGCTCACGATCCCCGCTATAACGCCTACCGGCTCGGCACCCTGTGCTGCTACCTGACGGTATGCGAGTGCATTGCGCGCGGCGGCCGCGAGTACCACTTTCTCTGGGGGCAGGACGAATACAAGAAACGGCTGCTCGGCAAGCGGCGCGACCTGGACGACCTGACCGTGTACCGCTCGCGCCTGCACATGGTGTCCCATGCCGACCTGGCGCTGCGCCAGGCCGCCGACGGCTGGAAGCGCCGGGCGCAACTGCGCATACGCACGCTGCGACAGGGCGATGGACCGGCGGCGCGCACGTTCGACGCGCTGCTGCGCCGCATCCGTGAAATGAAGAGCGGGGGCTGAACGGCCGCGCGCTTCTCAGGCGCGTATTTCGAGCAGGCGGGCACGCGCGCGGTCGATCCCCGCCAGCATGCCGGCGAGCGCCGCATGCGTGTGTTCCGGCAGATCCGCATCCTGCGCTGCGAGCACGGCCTCGCGCAGTGCATCCTCCGCGCGCAGCCGGTGTTCGACCAGCGTGGCGCCGCCATCTCCGGACAGCAGGGCCTTGAGTCCTACCACGACGTGGTCGAGCGCCTCGCGGTCCGGATCCGGGTCCTGCGGAAGGTCCCCGAGCGCGCGGATGTGCGGCGCCAGCGCCTCGGCCATGCCGCGGCGCTCCTGACCAAGCTGCTCGAACAGCGCGGCCAGCGCCGCATCATCGGTCTGCGTGGCGGCGGACGCGTAGTCGTCGGCGCTGTTGATGCACAGCGTTTCGACGCGATTGAGCGCCGCCTGTCTTTCATCCCTGAGCAACATGCTTCACCTCGTTTTCCAGATAGGCCTGCGGCACGAACACCTCGACCGCGCGCTCGAGAAGCTCGAAGCGGGCGGGGGTGCGCCCGACCAGTTCGCCGTCGGCGCTGATGATCATCGGGCGGCGCGTGTGCACGAAGATCTCGCGCCCCTGTTCGACCTGTACCGGATCGCGCTCCTCGAACCGCCCGGCGTACAGCGCCCGTGCGCGCAGCGCCATGCGAATCACCTCGCGCCAGCCGAGCGGTTCGACGCCGCACAGGAAAAAGCGGCCGTCGTCGATCGCAGCGGCCGCGGCGACCGTCGTGCCGCCGCCAAAGTAGCGGCCGTTGCCCACGGCGATCTGCACCGCGTCCATCTCCAGCCGCCGACCGTCGCAGTCGATCAGCGCATGGAAGGTGCGCGTCGAGCGCAGCGCCCGTGCGAGCGCGGCGAAGTAGGCGAAGGCGCCCAGCTGGCGCTTGGCCGGCCCCGACACGGTATGCGTGACCCGTGCGCCCAGGCCGATGTGCGCGACGTTGAAGAAATAGCGGCCGTTCACGCGCCCCAGGTCGATGCGGTGCCGGCATCCTGCGCCGATGATCATGCAGGCCTGATCGGGATCGGGTGGGATCGACAGCGTGCGCGCGAGGTCGTTGGCCGTACCCAGCGGAATCACGCCCAGCGGCAGACCGCATTCGACCAGGGCCGGCGCCACCGCATTGAGCGAACCGTCGCCGCCGCCCACGACGATCATGTCCACCTTCTGCCGATGGTTGCGGATGACATCGCAGATTTCGGCATGCAGCGTCGGTTTCGGCTCGAACACCTCGATGCCGCAGCCCGCCAGGCGCGCGCGTATGCGCTCTGCGTCCTCCGCGCCGCTGCGGCTGTTGCGATTAATGATCAGTAACGCGCGCCGGCGCACGAGACCTCCGTCCTGCCGCGTAGCACGGCAGAACTAGGACATGCGACGCCGGCCTCCCGTTCCAGCGCAAGCGCCGTCCCTTGAGAAAGATGAAGGGTTGCGTTCAGCCAGGAAACGGCATCACCGCCACACCGAACAGCCAGCCATGCAGCGCCATGACCAGCAGGGCGAGCACCGTGCCGGCGGCGACGGCGATCACATCCTGGCTGAAGGCCGGCGAGAATGTCTTGACCGCGTGCCGCGCGGTGGCCGACGCGAAATCGAGAACCACATAGGCGAGAAACGCTCCGAACAGAATGGTCGCGCGCAGGCTGCCGTTGGCGAGCAGGTGCACGAGCGCCCACAGGCCCACGCCGATCAGCATCGGATGACGCAGCACGCGACGCAGATGGGTGCGCATGTTGGCTGCCGCCAGCAGGATGAAGCTCAGCACCATGGCCGCCGGCGCCCATACGCGCGCCGCATGGAGCGGCTCGAACAGCTGCGGACCGGGCGGCGCGATGCCGTAGCCGACCACGATCAGGATCAGCCCGATCGCCGCCATGGCGGAAAATCCGCCGCGATAGCCGTGCTCCCCGAGGCGGCCGGCGAGCTGCATCCGCAGCGCGGGGGACGTGGGAACCAGATGGATACCGAGAAACAGCACCAGGCCGAGAACCAGGATCGTCATGCTCACCTCCGATGTGTGCACAGTAATGCCGAAGCGCAGCAGACCGTTGCGCAACGCCATCTCGGCCGCCGGAACTGCGGCTATGATGGACGTTCGGCCGGATTCCCGTCATGTTCCGAAAGACTGCCCATGATCCACCCTGCCTCCGCGAGCGTGTTGCGCAGATCGACCGATGATGCCGGCCCCGGCATGGATTCTGCGCGGGGTGCGCGGAACGAAGCGGGAGGCGCGGGCCGGCCCGACCTGACTCGTCGCACGGTGGTGCGCGCGCTTGTGGCGGCAGCGGCGGGTGCGGCGCTTCCGCTTCCGCTGGCGGCCGCATCACCTGTCCTGCTCGGTCTCGATGCCGAATTCGGCCTTGCACACAGTACATCGGCCCAAGCGATTGAACTCGGGATGCGGGTGGCGATCGATGAAATCAACCGCGCCGGCGGGGTGCTGGGCGGACGACCGCTGCAGCTGGTCACGCGTGACCACCGCTCGATACCGGCGCGCGGCGTGCGCAATCTCGAGCAGCTGGCCGCCCTGCCCGACCTGGTGGCCGTGTTCGGCGGCCGTTTCAGCCCGGTCGTGATCGAGCAACTGCCGCTGATCGCGAAACTGCGGCTGCCCTTCATGGCGGTATGGTCGTCGGCCGACATGATTACCGACAACGGCATGCAGCCCAACTATGTATTCCGTCTGTCGTTGCGCGACAGCATCGCCATGCCCAAGCTGCTGTCATCCGCTTCGGCCCGGGGCTTGGCCCCGGTCGGCATGTTGCTGACCAATACGTCCTGGGGGCGCAGCAATCTTGCCGCTGCCGAACAGCACGTGCGGCAGGGGGGCAAGCCGGCCATCGCCGCCGTCGCGTGGTTCAACGCCGCCGATCGCAGCTTCATCGAGAAGTACCTCGGACTCGTTGACAGCGGTGCCCGAGCCGTCATCCTGGTCGGCAACGATGAGGAGGGCGCAACCCTGGTTCGCGAGGTGGCTGGCCTGCCGCGGCAGCGCCGCGTGCCCATCATCAGCCACTGGGGCATTACCGGCGGCGAGTTTTTTACCCAGGCCGGCGCGGCGCTGCGCGAGGTCGACCTGAGCGTGATCCAGACCTTCAGCTTTTTCAGGGCGGATCCGGGCGCGGTCCAGCGTTTCCTGCGCACCGCTGCGCAAGTGAGCGAGGGCAGGGTTCGCCGCATCGAGAACATCGACGCCCCGGTCGGAGCGGCGCACGCCTATGACGCCACCCACATCGTTGCACGGGCGGTCGAACAGGCCGGCAGTACCCGGCGCGAAGCCGTGCGCGATGCGCTCGAGCGCCTGGGATCCTACGACGGGCTGATCAAGCGCTACTCGCCGCCATTCACGCCGACGCGTCATGACGCGCTGGGGCCGGCGGAACTGCTGATGACCCGCTATCGCGAGGACGGCATCCTCGTGCCGGTGGAGCAATGAAGCGGCGCGCCCTTGCCCCGACCAGCCTGGCCGGCCGTTTCGCGGTGGCCGCCGCC
>DATLGF010000104.1:0-3135 GCA_035540575.1 Noviherbaspirillum sp. | reverse complement strand
GTCGAATGCATACTCGGCGCCCACCGCGATCCCACCTTCGGCCCGGTCGTGATGTTCGGCATGGGCGGCGTCAACGTCGAGTTGCTGAAGGACGTCAGCTTTCGCCTCGCGCCAATCGGGATCGATGAAGCGCATGCAATGATCGCCGAGTGCAGATCGGCCCCGCTGCTGGACGGCTACCGCGGCGCGCCGCTTGCCGACAAGGAAGCCCTGGCCGCAGCCATCGTGCGCCTGTCGGAACTCGCGGCGACATGCGGCGATTCACTGGAATCGATCGACATCAACCCGTTCGCCGTGCTGCCGCAAGGGCGCGGGGCGCTGGCGCTGGATGCGGTGGTGATTGGTCGGGGTGCCGAGGCTGCTGATCCTGCGCGTCTGGCTTGAACTCTGCGAGCAGCTACGCGTGTGGCCCTTGTGCGGGCGCGTCCTCCAGGTCGTCTTTCGGCTCCGGATGAGGCGCCTCACCGCATAACCTCGCCTGCATCCGTTTTGTGACGGACGCAATCTTGTGCTGCAGGCGCGCGGCCATCACCGCCTCGTTCGGACCGAGGTCCTTTTTCACCCACTCGACCGCTTGCGGAAGCGCGCTTTTGACTTGTGATGCCATCGTCGTCGCGATCCTCGTCAGGTACTTGAGCGGCAGACCAAGTTCGTCCGCGAGCGATGCCAGGTGAGGTGAAGCGAGTTTTCCTGGTTCGCTCTCGCCGCCGATTCGAAAAGCGAAGTTCGCTGCCAGCCCCGGATACACGCGGGTGCTCATCAGGTCGTAGAAGGGCGCGAGCCGCAGTCCTTCAGGTCCTGCGAGCATGGAGAGATTCTTTGCGTGGCAATCGTTATTGCCGACGTAAAGGTTGAAGAAGATCCAGCGCAGGAAGTTGCGCAAATCGACGGCCGGCTGCACCGAGTAGGACCTGATGATCGAGTAACACTCCTTGAGTGTCGGGCCACCGTCGGCTTCGTACTTTTCGTCGGATGCCTTGCCCGCGATCTGACAGAAATCCGCTTGCCAAAGTCGCCCCAGGGCCCGATCGTCGCGCCAATAACGATCGTATCGTTCGATCAGGCAAGCCTTGGTGGTGGCCTGGTATGCAACGCGGGCAGTCGGCAGTTCGCAGATCCGGGCTGCACGCATCACGATGGTCTCGTTGACGGCCGATGCAAAGAGCTTCAGGTCTGTGCGGACGATGTCCGGCTTCAGTATGTGGGTCGACGGCGAGGTCCCCATGGGCCGCCAAGGATTGCCGTTCTCATCGATCGAAAGCAGCATTTTCAGCTGTGCCCCGGATAGCGAAAGCCGCGGGACCGGCATTCCCGCAGCAGCGGCTTCTGCTTCGATCGCCGCACGTTCCCGGACAAACTTACCGTCAGCATGAAGAAGAGCGTTTACTTGATCCCAAGTCAAACGCTGATAGGCAGGAGGGGTAGGGCGCTCGCCTTCCGGCGTGAGCACAATGGCGCCGGCAGTATCGCCGCCCATCAGAGCCAGTAGTCCGAATACCGACGAGACCTGGTGCTTCAGGCCGATGATCCTGCGCTGGTCGGCCTCCGGAAGCAGGTTCTCGAAGAACGCATGCACCGCGGGCGTTGCGATGGTGCCTTCCGCGAGCGGGATGTGCGGGTGCAAGGGCGCTGCGGCCTTGTCCAGCCAAGCCCGTGCATAGGCGAATGAGAGCGGGTCGGTCCGATGCAGCGTGCCGACATGTTCATCGCTCCAATAGACCGAGAGGGCAGTGGGAAGCGCCGCGGCCGCCATTACGAGCCCTTCTTCCTGATGACGACCTCCAGCCCGAGGAGTGCGAGCACATCCAGGACCTTCTGCATCTGGACGGTCTGTTTGCCCTTCTCCAACTCGACCAGGAAGCGGTTGCCGCAGCCGGCCAGGGATGCCAGATCGAATTGCGTCATCTGCTGCTCCTTCCGGACCCGCTGGACAAGGTTTCCGACCTGCTCCGTGGTTGCTACGGCCGAAGGCAGTGCATCTTCCGTCCCGGCCGACAAAATCTTCTTCATGCCGCAACCCACCTAAGAAATGACCGATCGGGAAAATTATAATCGGTTACCGGGAGGTTTGGTAAAAAAATGACCGATCGGGAAATTACGCGGAAAGGGCGCACGGGAATGGTTGAGAAATGACCGATCGGGAAAATATCGTTCGTGGGCACTGATCATGAATTTCCGGGGTCCCCGAAACGCAAAAAGCCCAGTCCGGAGACTGGGCTTTTGCTTGAATTCGCTGGTGGGTCGTGTAGGGGTCGAACCTACGACCTACGGATTAAGAGTCCGCTGCTCTACCAACTGAGCTAACGACCCAACGAAGACGCGCATTATAGCAACAAAGAACGCGGCTTGTCAGCCCTTCGTCGAAAAAAGTTTCCGCGCATCACGCACCGGACGAGGTGACCTTCAGCACTTCGTCGACTGTCGTTGCCCCTTCGGCAATCTTCAGCGCGCCGGCGATGCGCAGCGGCTTCATTCCGTCGGCGATGCTTTGCTGGCGCAGCGCGTGGATGTCGGTTTCCTGCTTGATCAGCTTCGAGAATGGATGGCTGACCGAGACGAGTTCGTACAGGCCGGTGCGGCCGCGATAGCCGGTCTGGCGGCAAGCGGGACAGCCGACGGCGCGGTAGACCGTTCGTGGTTTTTCCAGTTTCCAGCCCTCGGTCAGCGCCGCCCAGACCTCGTCGTTGAGCGTGCCGTCGCCGCTCTTGCATTCCGGGCACAGCGTGCGCACCAGGCGCTGCGCCATGATGCCGATCAGCGTGGCTTCCAGCAGGTAGTAGGGCACGCCGAGTTCGAGCAGGCGCATCACGGCCGACGGCGCGTCGTTGGTGTGCAGCGTGGAGAGCACGAGGTGGCCGGTCAGCGCGGCCTGGATCGCCATCTCGGCGGTTTCCAGGTCGCGGATCTCGCCGACCATGATGATGTCCGGGTCCTGGCGCATCAGTGCGCGCACGCCGTCGGCGAACGACAGATCGATGCCGTGCTGGACCTGCATCTGGTTGAACGAGGCCTCGACCATTTCGATCGGGTCTTCCACCGTGCAGACGTTGACTTCGGAAGTCGCCAGCGCCTTCAGCGTGGTGTAGAGCGTGGTGGTCTTGCCGGAGCCGGTGGGGCCGGTCACGAGGATGATGC
>DATLGF010000103.1:0-5173 GCA_035540575.1 Noviherbaspirillum sp. | reverse complement strand
GAGCACCGCGTGCGGCCTCCTGGTCTGCGTGGTGATTGCATCGCTCTTCATCGGAACAGCGATTCAGGTCGAGCTTGCCACCTTCATCGCCGTCTGCTTCGTCGCAGGAATGTTTTCACTGATCGGCAGCTTCATCTACCTGCTTCGTGAGGTCTTCATCGCGACCCGTGTGCTGTCGGCCCAGCGCCTGATAGTGATGGACAAAGCGTCGTCATAGCGACGCCCGCGCTTCTGCAGGAGAGCAATCCAGTGCCGTGCGCCATGCGCGCACCAGGCCGGTGACGGTTGTAGTGGAACGGGGTGCGTCCAGAATCACGCCACGAACGCCGTCCCGCACGAGCTGGGCATCGCGCGCCGCACCATTCCGTCATCCTCATGCGATATGCCAAAACCGCTGTCGTTGCTCGCCACCAAGCCGGTGGAGCAGCGGCCAAGCAGGCCTTCCGTAGCAGTGTGCGCGGCCGCCACGACGCTGGCCCCGGCACTCTCCCGGCGTCCGGCAACCAGTGCGCAGCCGGCCCCGTAGCCAAACAACTCGAGATGCAGGCCGTGCACCTGTGCCGCCTGGCGTAGTTGCACCAAACTGACCACCCGCGGCAGGACGATGCGTTCGATGCCAAGGCGCAGCCGCAGCAGCGTCAGCGCACGTTTATCCAGCGCAGCGTCACTTACCTGCAAGGAGACCCGGATCGCGGGATGGTTCATGCGCAGATACAGCGCCAGGGCGGGGGAAGTCACGCAGACCGAGTCGATCCCGTAGTCGAGACTGTGCAGCAGAGCACCAACAGCCGATTGTTCCAGATCAGGCGCATCAAGATCGAGCCCGACCGCGCAGCCATGGCGACGCGCCAGTTGAACCACCTTCTTCATTCCCGCGCGATGCAGGCCGTGTCGAGTAGCGGCGCCGACGCTGGATCGGGTGCGGCAGGCCAGCCTGATCGTGTCCGCCCCATGTTCTACCGCCACCCGAAGAGCGGAGTGGCTCTCCGCCCTGACGATCAGTTCGATCGCAGGCTGACCTTTTGACGATGTTACGCTGGTTGTCGATTCCAGGAAAGCTCGGCTCATGCTCCGTCTCCTTTCTCCGCATACACGGACGACCGGCGCGTTCTGGGATCCTGCCTGGCTGCGCCGAGGCCCGGTGTTCATTCAAAAGAAGTCTTCATGCGGCGGGATGCCGGCCGCGCAACCTCAACCAGCGATCCTGCACTGATTTCACGTTAGCAACACGATTGCCGGCGGATTTGACTTATCTCAAGAGACGTACCGGAAGGCAAGAATCGGCGCCGAAGCGCCGCATGGCAGGGAGGGTCAGGTGAAGAGGAGAATCAGGATGATGATGACGAGCAGTGTTCCCAGTCCGATATACATTTTTGAGCTCCTGGAGGATTGTGGGAGGCGAAAATGCCTATCGCCACAACATAGCGCGCCAGTGAGACAACACTTTGCCGGGAATCAAACGGGGGAAGGAATCGTGCTCGGGGGCGAATGCGCGGGAGAAATGAAAAAGCCCAGCGCTGAGGCTGGGCTTTTAGGATTTTTTGGCTCCCCGACCTGGACTCGAACCAGGGACCTGCGGATTAACAGTCCGTCGCTCTACCGACTGAGCTATCAGGGAACAGCAGAGACGCTATTATAGGCCGATTTTTCTCAGTGTGTCAAAGCCGCCGGGAAATTTTTTGCCCGGCGGCCCGCTCAAAAATCAGAGCACCTTGGCAATCGCGTTTGTGACTGCGTCGATGTTGCGAGAGTTCAGCGCGGCCACGCAAATGCGGCCGGTGTCGACTGCATAAACCGAGAATTCATCGCGCAGCCGACCGACCTGCTCCTTGCTCAGACCCGAGTAGGAGAACATCCCGCGCTGCCTGATCACGAAATCGAAATCCTTGCCCGGCGCCTTTTCCTTGAGCTTGGCGACGAGCGCCTGGCGCATTTCGCGGATGCGCACGCGCATGGCAGCAAGTTCCTCTTCCCACAACGCGCGAAGCTCCGGCGAGGAAAGCACGGTTGCGACCACCTGGCCGCCATGGACGGGCGGATTCGAGTAGTTGGTGCGGATCACGCGCTTCAGTTGCGACAGCACGCGTGCCGATTCTTCGCTGCTGGAAGACACGATGCTGAGCGCGCCGACGCGCTCACCGTACAGCGAGAAGGACTTGGAGAACGAGTTGGAGACGAACAGCGGAGCGCCGGTTTCGGCAAATTGGCGCACCACCTTGCCATCTTCGGCGATGCCGTCGCCGAAGCCCTGGTAGGCCATGTCGAGGAAGGGAACGAGGCCGCGTTCGGTCACCGCCTTGATGACGTCCTGCCATTGTGCATCGGACAGGTCGGCGCCGGTCGGATTGTGGCAGCACGCGTGCAGCACGACGATGGCGCCCGCAGGCATGGTCTTCAGGGCGCCCAGCATGCCCTCGAAGTTGACGCCACGGGTGGCAGGGTCATAGTACGGATAGTTGTTCACCTTGAAGCCGGCGCTCTCGAACAGCGCGCGGTGATTCTCCCAGCTGGGATCGCTGATCCACACTTCCGCGTTGGGCGCGAAGCGCTTCAGGAAGTCGGCGCCAAGCTTCAGTGCACCGGTGCCGCCCAGTGCCTGTGCCGTAATGACACGCTTTTCCTGCACGACAGTGGAGTCGGCGCCGAAAACCAGATCCTGTACCGCGCGGTCATATGCTGCGAGGCCTTCGATCGGGAGGTAGGTGCGCGGCGCGGCCAGTTCGGCCAGCTGCGCTTCGGCCTTGCGCACGCATTGCAGCAGCGGCACCTTGCCGTTGTCATCGTAGTAGACGCCCACGCCGAGGTTCACTTTGTTCGGGTTCTTGTCTGCGTTGAAGGCTTCGGTGATGCCGAGAATCGGATCGCGCGGCGCCATTTCGACGGCCGCAAAAAGGGAGGCGGAGTGGGCTTGGGTCATCGTGTTACCATCAAAAGTTGACTGCGGAAGAGGCTACGGACGCTTATACATGCGCTTATTCGGGCGCTGGCTGACGCATTGTCGGCGGGTTGGTGCGGGAGGGGAACCGCCCGGCGCGAAACCTTGAATTTTACCAAAGGTCCTATCCAGATGGCAGATTTATCCCAGGCAAGCAGCAGCGTCGACGAGTCGCGGATCATCACCTTCCCCGACTCGCCCTACCGGTTGTATCAACCGTTCCCTCCGGCCGGCGACCAGCCCGATGCCATTGCCAAACTGGTGGAAGGCATCGAAGACGGATTGTCGTTCCAGACGCTGCTCGGCGTGACCGGTTCCGGCAAGACATACACGATGGCGAACGTGATCGCCAGGGCAGGGCGGCCGGCCATCATTTTTGCGCCGAACAAGACGCTGGCGGCGCAGTTGTACAGCGAGTTCCGCGAGTTCTTTCCGCACAACGCGGTCGAATACTTCGTCAGCTACTACGATTACTACCAGCCGGAAGCCTACGTCCCGCAGCGCGACCTGTTCATCGAGAAGGATTCCTCGATCAACGAGCATATCGAGCAGATGCGGCTTTCCTGCACCAAGTCCCTGATGGAGCGGCGCGACGTGGTGATCGTGGCGACGGTCTCGGCGATCTACGGTATCGGGAATCCGAACGAATACCACCGGATGATCCTGACGCTGCGCGCGAAGGACAAGGTCAGCCAGCGCGACGTGATCGCGCGCCTGATCCAGATGCAGTACACGCGCAACGAGGTCGATTTCGGTCGCGGCACGTTCCGCGTGCGCGGCGACACGATCGATGTGTTCCCCGCGGAGCATGCGGAGCTGGCGCTGCGCATCGAAACCTTCGACGACGAGATCGACAGCCTGCAGCTGTTCGATCCGCTGACCGGACGGGTGCGCCAGAAGATCCCGCGTTTCACGATCTATCCCGGTTCGCATTACGTCACGCCGCGCGAGACTGTGCTGCGCGCGATCGAAAGCATCAAGGAGGAGCTGCGCGAGCGGCTGGAGTTCTTCCGGCGGGAAGGCAAGCTTGTCGAAGAGCAGCGCCTGGAGCAGCGTACCCGTTTCGACCTTGAAATGATGCAGGAGATCGGCTTCACGAAGGGCATCGAGAACTATTCGCGCCACCTCTCCGGCGCCAAGCCGGGCGAACCTCCGCCCACGCTGGTCGACTATCTGCCGCAGGACGCGCTGATGTTCCTCGACGAGTCGCATGTGTTGCTCGGCCAGTTGAACGGCATGTACAACGGCGACCGCGCGCGCAAGGTGAACCTGGTCGACTACGGGTTCCGCCTGCCTTCGGCGCTGGACAACCGGCCGCTCAAGTTCCAGGAATTCGAAGCCAAGATGCGGCAGACGGTCTTCGTGTCCGCGACCCCAGCAGAGTACGAGAACAGCCATGCGGGGCAGGTGGTCGAGCAGGTGGTGCGGCCCACCGGCCTGGTTGATCCTGCGATCATCGTGCGTCCGGCCAGCACCCAGGTGGACGATCTGATGAATGAGATCACCGAGCGCGTGAAGAAAGATGAGCGTGTGCTGGTCACCACGTTGACCAAGCGCATGGCCGAGCAGCTGACCGAGTTCCTGAGCGACAACGGCGTGAAGGTGCGCTACCTGCACAGCGACATCGATACCGTCGAGCGGGTGGAGATCATCCGCGACCTGCGCCTGGGCACCTTCGATGTGCTGGTCGGGATCAACCTGCTGCGCGAAGGGCTCGACATTCCGGAAGTGTCGCTGGTTGCGATCCTCGATGCGGACAAGGAGGGCTTCCTGCGCTCCGAGCGCAGCCTGATCCAGACGATCGGCCGCGCGGCACGCAACCTGAACGGCACTGCAATTCTTTATGCGGACCAAATGACCGATTCGATGCGCCGGGCGATCGGCGAAACCGAGCGCCGCCGCGCCAAGCAGATCGCTTTCAACGCGGCACATGGCATCACGCCGGCCGGAATCAAGAAGGAGATCCGGGAGCTGATTGACGGCGTTTACAACCCGCAGGAGGCGCGGCTGGAGCAGCAGGTCGCCCAGGATCAGGCGCGCTACGAGGGGATGAGCGAGAAGCAGGTCAGCAAGGAGATCAAGCGGCTCGAAAAGCTGATGGTCGAGCACGCGAAGAATCTCGAGTTCGAGAAAGCCGCGCAGGTACGCGACCAGCTGCACGTGCTGAAGGAGCAGCTGTTCGGCGCGCCCGGCGCGGACAACGTGGTGCCGCTGGCCGGAAAGTAGGCATCGTACAAT
>DATLGF010000102.1:0-8070 GCA_035540575.1 Noviherbaspirillum sp. | reverse complement strand
GGGCCACCCTATTGGTCGAGGAAGCTTCTCATCTTCCGCGAGCGGCTCGGATGCTTGAGCTTGCGCAGCGCCTTGGCTTCGATCTGGCGGATGCGCTCGCGGGTGACATCGAACTGCTTGCCGACTTCTTCCAGCGTGTGGTCGGTCGACATTTCGATGCCGAAGCGCATGCGCAGCACCTTGGCCTCGCGCGGCGTCAGCGAATCGAGCACGTCCTTGACCACGCCGCGCATCGAGGCATGCAACGCCGCGTCGGCCGGGGCCAACGTATTGTTGTCCTCGATGAAGTCGCCCAGATGCGAGTCGTCGTCGTCGCCGATCGGCGTCTCCATGGAGATCGGTTCCTTCGCGATCTTCATGATCTTGCGGATCTTGTCTTCCGGCATCTCCATCTTGATCGCCAGCGTCGCCGGATCCGGCTCGGCGCCGGTTTCCTGCAGGATCTGGCGCGAGATCCGGTTCATCTTGTTGATCGTTTCGATCATGTGCACCGGGATGCGGATCGTGCGCGCCTGGTCGGCGATCGAGCGGGTGATCGCCTGGCGGATCCACCAGGTCGCATACGTCGAGAATTTGTAGCCGCGACGGTATTCGAACTTGTCCACCGCCTTCATCAAGCCGATGTTGCCTTCCTGGATCAGGTCGAGGAACTGCAGGCCCCGGTTCGTGTACTTCTTCGCGATCGAGATCACCAGGCGCAGGTTGGCCTCGGTCATTTCGCGCTTGGCGCGGCGCGCCTTCATCTCGCCGGCCGACATCTTCTTGTTGATCTCGCGAAGATCCGGCAGCGGCAGCACGACACGCGCCTGCAGGTCGATCAGCTTCTGCTGCAGTTCCTTGATGGCCGGGACATTGCGGCCGAGGACGACGCTGTACGGCTTGCCGGCCGCGACTTCGCCGTCGACCCAGTCGAGGTTGGTCTCGTTGCCCGGGAAGACCTCGATGAAGTGCGTGCGCGGCATGCCGCTGCGGTTCACGGCGACGTCGAGGATCTGGCGCTCGATCTGGCGCACTTCATCGACCTGGCCGCGCAGCGTGTCGCACAGCTTCTCGACGAACTTTGCGGTGAAGCGGATCGACAGCAGGGTGTTCGAGATGGTCTCCTGCGCCTTCACGTAGGGCTTGGACGCGTAGCCTTCCTTCTCGTAGGCCTTGCGCATCTTGTCGAACTGGGCGGCGATCTCGTCGAACAGGGCGAGCGAGTCGCGCTTCAACTGCTCGAGCTGCTCGGCAGAGAAACCGGCGGCGCCGCCGCTCGTGTTTTCCTCTTCCTCGGCTTCGTCCTCGTCTTCGTCCTCGTCTTCATCCTCGTCGTCGGACGCTGCTGCGGCGGCCACGGCCACCGGCGCCACTTCCTCGACGGCATTCGGATCGACCAGGCCGTCGACGATCTCGTCGATCTTGATTTCGTCGCGCGCGATGCGGTCGGCGGCGGCGAGGATCTCGGCGATCGTGGTCGGGCAGGCGGAGATCGCCTGGATCATGTCCTTCAGGCCTTCCTCGATGCGCTTGGCGATTTCGATTTCGCCCTCGCGGGTCAGCAGTTCGACCGAGCCCATCTCGCGCATGTACATGCGCACCGGGTCGGTGGTGCGGCCGAAATCGGAATCGACGGTCGACAGGGCCGCTTCGGCGGCGGCGTCGGCGTCGTCATCGGTGGCGGCGGTGGCCACGCTGTCGGACAGGAGCAGGGTCTCGGCATCCGGGGCCTGTTCGTAGACCATGATGCCCATGTCGTTGAACGTGCCGATGATGCCTTCAATGGCCTCCGGCTCGACGATGTTCTCGGGCAGGTGGTCGTTGATCTCGGAATAGGTCAGGAAGCCGCGGTCCTTGCCGAGCTTGATCAGGGTCTTGAGCTTCTGACGGCGCTGCTCGATTTCCTCTTCGCTGGCTTCGGTGTCAGACGAGAATGCGTCCTTCAGCAAGGCCTTTTCCTTGGCCTTGCGATCCTTCGCGCGCGCCTTGTCGGCGGCCTTGAGCTCGGCGCGCTCGACCGCGTTCAGCGCGGCGACCTCGTCGTTCTCGGGCTGGAAATCCTTCGGCTTGCGGCCGCGGCGGCCGGGCACCTTCACCGCCGGCAGCACGTAGCCCGACGTATCGATCGAGGCCAGCACGGCCGCGTCGGTGGTCTGGCTCACCGCCATCACCTTCGATTCGATCTTGGACTCTGTGCTTGCCTGCGCCTTGGAGGGCTTGGCAGCCTTTACTTCGGTTTTTTTGTTCGTCACGGGTACTTTCAATTTCTCTTGAGCCGCTACTGCTGCTCGGGATGAAGTTTTCGCTTTCGGTGCGACCGCCCTGGGTGCGGTCGCCTGAGCCGACTTGGTCACCGCGGACTTCACACCCTGAGACTTGGCAGTCGTCCTGGTTGCCCCTTTCGGAGCGGGCTTCGCGGATGTCTTGGTCGGAATCTTCGCCGCAACCGACGCTTTCGCGCCGGTCTTAGTCGCGGCAGGCTTTGCCATCGACTTGCCGGAGGCGGCTTTAGTTGCAGCAGCGCCCGGTTTTTTTGCGGCGGATTTCGCTGCCGGCGTCGCTTTTGCGGGTTTTTTCATTGCATTTGCCATGGATTCAATCCAAATGATCGCTCTCTTGCGCCGAGAAGTTTGCGCATGGTAGAGCCGCCTCAGATCTGGTTCGGCATAGCCCGCGCGACATTGCTTCGAGATTTCCCCGGCTCGGCGACCGGCAGAAACTCTCTAAGACATTGAATCAAAAGCTTTAAATGATAACACAGTGAGAGCAACATTTCCTCGCCGCAGCCCCGTGGCCGGGGCAGATTGACAACATGCGGCCATCCGCTTTCAACGGCAATGCGCTAGCGCACAGTGCTTTCGACCTGCACCGGGCGCCGGAGTTGCTCTTGTTCTTGCATCAGGGCGCGATATCGTGTACGCGCATCCTCGGATGCGAGCCCCGACGCGGCCAACTGCTCCATTTCGGCCCGCACCATCTGCAGTCTAGTCTGTCGCATTGCACCAGCAAGCTCCAGGCGGGCGGTTTCCTGGTCCGACTCGCCTTCGCCCGCGATTTCCGCGATCAGCGCGTCGAAATCCGGTCCGGCGGCGCGCAATTGCTCGGCCAGCGCGGCAAAACTTGCACCCTCGCCCAAGGCCCTGCAGGCATCGACCAGTTGCCGCAGCAGCGCGGCATTGTCCGGTGCCATGCGTGCCGCCGCATCAAGGGCGGCCTCATCCAGCATCGCCGCCAGACCCGGATGGGCGAGCAGCAGCCGGATCATCTGTCGCTCCAGGCCCATCGGCGCGCTGCGCTTGGCGCGCGGCGGCGCCGCCTTCACCCGTGCCACCGGTTGCGGCAGTTCCAGCAAGGCCTCCAGCTCGGCCGGCGAGGTGCGCGTGGTCTGGGCCAGCGTGCGCACGATTTGCCAGCGCAGCGCCGAGGCCGGCATTGCCTGCAGCAGCGGCTTGGCCTCGTGCTGCGCATGGGCGCGCCCTTCCGGCGTATCCAGGTCCTTGCCCGCGACCACTTCGTTGACGAGGAATTGCGACAGCGGCATCGCTTCACGCAGCGCGCGCTCGAACGCTTCAGCGCCCTGTTCCCGCACGAAACTGTCCGGATCATGTTCGGGAGGCAGGAACAGGAAACGAATGGTCTTGCTGTCTGTTGCATGGGGCAGGCAGGCATCCAGCGCCCGGCGTGCTGCGCGGCGTCCCGCGGCATCGCCGTCGAAGCTGAACACCACCTGATCGGTCTGCTTCAGCAGCTTCTGCACATGGGTCGGCGTGCATGCGGTTCCCAGCGTCGCGACCGCCTGCGGAAACCCCAGCTGGGCCAGTGCGACCACGTCCATGTAACCTTCCGTCACCAGCACGTAACCAGCCTCACGAATGGCCTGGCGCGCCTCGAACAGTCCGTACAACTCGTAGCCCTTCTGAAATAAGGGTGTTTCCGGGGAGTTCAAGTACTTCGGTTCGCCCTGGCCGAGCACGCGTCCGCCGAAGCCGATCACCTGTCCCTTGGTGTTTCTGATCGGGAACATGATGCGGTCGCGAAAACGGTCGTAGCGCTTGCGGCCGCCCCCCTCTTCCTCGCTCTTGTCGATCACGAGACCGGATTCGACCAGCGCGTCGAGGCCGTAGTCCGGAAACACGGCGCGCAGGCTGTCCCAGCCGTCCGGCGCATAGCCGAGGCCGAACTTCGCGGCGATTTCGCCGGTCAGTCCGCGCCCTTTCAGGTAGGCGATCGCATGCGGGGCGCCGCGCAGCTGGTGGCGGTAGAAATCGCAGGCCTTGGCCAATACCTCGGTCAGTGCGACGCTCTTGGCCTGCACTTCGGCGCGCTGGGCCGGCGGGAGCCGGTCGTCCTCGGGCACCGTCATGCCTACGCTCTGGGCGAGGTCTTTCACCGCGTCGACGAAGCCCATGCCGGAATACTCGATCAGGAAGCCGATCGCCGTGCCGTGGGCGCCGCAGCCGAAGCAGTGATAGAACTGCTTGGTGGGACTGACTGTAAAGCTGGGGGATTTTTCGTTGTGGAACGGGCACAGGCCCATGTAGTTGGCCCCGCCCTTCTTCAGCTGGACGTAGCGGCCCACCACATCGACGATGTCGACGCGATTGAGCAGGTCCTGGATGAAGGATTGCGGAATCACGGCGAGGTGCTGAGTCCGTTGAGTCGAAGGGGTTGGCGCAGCACGCTGCGCCGCGGATGGCCGTAGTCCGCCCACCCAGTCATTCTGCTATGCCCTCAGGCCTTGGCAAGTGCCGCCTTGACCTTGGCCGACACCGCCGTCATGTCGGCGCGGCCGGACAGCCTGGGTTTCAGCACGCCCATGACCTTGCCCATGTCCTGGGGGCCCGATGCGCCGGCGGCGGCGATTGCCGCATCGACCTCCGCCTGCACTTCCGCGTCCGACAGCGCGGCCGGCATGTAGCCCGACAGCACGGCCAGTTCGGCCTTCTCGATCTCGGCGAGATCCTGGCGGCCGCCGGCCTCGAACTGGCTGATCGAATCCCTGCGCTGCTTGATCATTTTCTCGATGATCGCGAGGACGTGGGCGTCAGTCAGCTCGATGCGCTCATCGACTTCCTTCTGCTTCATCGCGGCGGTCAGCAGGCGGATCGTGGACAGGCGGCCCGTGTCCTTGGCGCGCATTGCGGCCTTCATGTCTTCGGTGATTTGTTCTTTGAGGCTCATGGTTTCTCCAATGCTGGCTGGCCGCCCGGTCCGGTCGCGATCTGCTGCAAATCCGGCCATAAAACACGAAAACCCGCTGCGGCGCGTTCCGGAGCGGGTCTGCGAAGCACCGCACACAGCGTGCGGCGTTGCGAATCAGTACAGTTTCTTCGGCAGTTGCTGGCTGCGGATGCGCTTGTAGTGGCGCTTCACGGCAGCGGCGAGCTTGCGCTTGCGCTCAGCAGTCGGCTTCTCGTAGAACTCGCGCGCACGCAGCTCGGTCAGCAGACCGGTTTTCTCGATGGTGCGCTTGAAGCGACGCATGGCGACTTCGAAAGGCTCGTTCTCTTTAACGCGAATAGTGGTCATGTACTGAAACCGGTTTGTCTTGGGAAAGAGCGCGATTATAGCAGGGTTCGGATTTCATGCAAACGCTGCGCTCAGATTGCCTTCCCGGCAGCAAAGCCGCTTGCCCATGCCCACTGGAAGTTGTATCCGCCGAGCCAGCCGGTCACATCGACAGCCTCCCCGATGAAGTAAAGGCCCGGCGCCCGGTTGGCCATCATCGTCTGCTGGGACAGTTCGCGCGTGTCGACGCCGCCGCAGGTCACTTCGGCCTTGCGGTAGCCTTCCGAGCCGTCGGGAACGATGGTCCAGCGGTTCAGCGCCGCGCCAAGCGAGCGCAGTTTCTTGTCCTGCATGTCCGCCAGGCGGGTGGCCGGATCGAAACCGTGGGCCTCGAGCAGGCCCTCGGCCAGGCGTGCCGGCAGCCACTGCGCAAGCACGTTGCCGAGCTGCTTCCTGCTCGAGGCTTTCTGTTCGAGCAAGGCTGCCTCCGCATCCAGCTCCGGAAGTAGGTTGACGACGAGCGGCGCACCCGGCTGCCAGAAGCTGGAGATCTGCAACACCGCCGGACCGGACAGGCCGCGATGGGTGAACAGCAGGTCTTCGCGGAACTGCATGCGGGTTTTCTTCTGCCCGGTTTCGATGTCCACTTCGAGTGCAATACCGGCCAGCGGAAGGAAGGGCTGCCAGCCGGCGGCATCGAAGGTCAGCGGCACCAGCCCGGGGCGCGGCGCGATCTGTTTCAGTCCGAACTGGCTTGCGATCCGATAGGCGAAGTCGGTGGCGCCGATTTTCGGGATCGACAGCCCGCCGGTAGCGATCACCACGTTGTCGGCGTGGTATTCGCCTGCGCTGGTCAGCAACATGAAGCGCTCCCCCTCCTTGCGCAGTGCCTCCACCTTGCACGGCATGCGCCAGGCCACGCCGCCGACGTCGCACTCGGCTTTGAGCATCTCGATGATTTGTTCGGCGGAATCGTCGCAGAACAGCTGGCCCTTGTGCTTCTCGTGGTACGCGATGCGGTAGCGCCTGACCAGCGCGAGGAAATCCTGCGGCGTGTAGCGCGCCAGCGCGCTCTTGCAGAAATGCGGATTTTCCGACACGTAGTTCTGCGGACCGGCATGAAGGTTGGTGAAATTGCAGCGGCCGCCGCCGGATATGCGGATTTTTTCGGCAAGTTTCGCGGCATGGTCGATCAGCACGACCTTGCGTCCGCGCTGGGCGGCGACGGCTGCGCACATCATGCCGGCAGCGCCGGCGCCGATGACGGCGACGTCGAAATGGGTGGTCATAGGCGTGGGATGCGAGTGGAGTGCGGATTGTACGGTATGGGGGCGATGACGCTTGCCGCGATGCACGCGCCGGCACGTGTCGGGCGGATGAGGTCCTTCGCCTGCGGCTCAGGACGACAGGTTCAAGGAGTGTTGTCGTCCTGAGCGAATGCGAAGGACCTCATCCCTGCGCCAGGCGACGATGCCCGCTTGATGCGGATGAGGTCCTTCGCCTGCGGCTCAGGACGACACGCTCACGAAATGCTGTCGTCCTGAGCGGAGGCGAAGGACCTCATCCGTTGGCAAACCGACGTCGCAAGCCGCGTGCGACGTTCAGGCAATGCTCGATCTGCCCGCCGATCGGACCGGGCACCGCTTGCTTGCCCTTCAATACCGCTTCGATCCAGCGTGCGGTGCTTGCCGCATCGCTGGCCTCGGGCAACGGAGGCGTGTCGTCGGTCGGCGCCTGGCGCTCGGCCAGCACCGTGCGTTGATGTTCATGAAACCACGCGATCTGCTGTCCGCGCTTCGCGTTCGCAACCGTCTCCCCTTCGGTGCCGCGCATCAGGAAGGCGTCGCCGCGCTCGACCGCAGCGGCCGTCGAGAAATAGGCGCCGAGCATCTCCAGGTAGTCGGGATGGGTGTAGGACGTCAGCAGCAATGCCGGGCAGGCAAAGGGTTGCATGATCTTCACCAGCGTGTGCGTGGAATTGCGCAAGCCGAGCACGCGGCGCAGTGCCAGCATCTCCGCAAGGCGAGGAGCCAGCGACTCGATCGGCATGAAGACCGGCCGGCCCGCCGCGAAGCCGGCGCTAGCCTGTTCATGCGTTGTTGCAAACTCATGCCCCAGTTCGCGCAGCACTTCCGCGGTGGTCACCCTGCCCGGATCCTTCGTTACCCCATGAATCAGCACCGGGGCGCCGGCACGCGCGAGCAGCAACGCGAGCAGCGGCGTGAGGTTCGGCATTTGCCGCGAGCCGTTGTAGCTGGGAATGATGATCGGCGCATACTCGCCACCGGGATCGGGCAGCCGCTCGAACGCGGCTTCGGCGGCATCGAGGAAGCCGGCGATCTCGTCGACCGACTCGCCCTTGATGCGCATGGCGATCAGGATGCCGCCCAGCTCGAGATCGGATACGCGGCGCTCGAGCATCGCGGTGTACAGCGTGCGGGCGTCCTCACGGCTCATGTCGCGCGCGCCCTTCTTGCCGCGGCCGATTTCCTTGATGAAGGGGGCGGCGCGGAATGGTTCGTTGGTGGTGGTCATGAGGTGGGAGGGTACACCGAAGGAAGGGTGCGCGTGACAATGCGGCGG